>JBBRHN010000074.1:0-8798 GCA_038222685.1 Chthoniobacterales bacterium
TCTTACCCCCAATGATGCTCTTGAGTCCGCCGAAAAACCCCTGCGCAATCGTCGGCGTCCGCACCGTGATCCCGCGAACAACCCCAAGATACTCCGTGGCCTTGTAGCCGTTGATTTCAAATGTGGTGCTGACAATCATAAAACGAGTTTTGTGTTCGTAACATGCAGGCGCCCGATGACAAAGTCATTTCGGCTTGCGAGAAGAATCTGACGATCGCATGAGGGTTTCCTCGTCAACCCTGCGCGATCTCACGCGACAGGAAGATCAGTGCACCAATCGGGACGGACTTCGCCCCCCCAAGTAAAAGCCAACCTGTTCCCGGCTCGCGTAAACGCCATATAAAGTCGCCTCGTGTTATCGCGGACGAGTTCCTGTCGTTGTTCGGCCTTCAAGTCGCAGTGGTTTTCGGCATCCAGTAAACCCGCACACCCGATGATGAAGACGATTGGTGACTCCAAGCCCGTGGCCGCATCAATGCCGCAAACCCTAAGCATTGCATCCGAGCCTGGCTTCTTCGCATCGCGAACTCGATCGTGGCCGAAACGTCCGGCTAAACGCTCGAAAATTGTCGAAGTGCGAAATTCGCCTGTCACTAGCACGAGAACGTTTCCTGCCTCACCGCCGTTGTCGACATACGCTGCCACCTCGTTGATCACGCGGGTGACTTCGTCCTGACGGCTACCGACGAGCAAGGCTGCGGGCATCTCACCCTCCGCCGTTGAGGCCAGTTCGTCCTCACCTGGAAGGTTGAGATCCTGAAGCTCCTCATCCGCGAGCCTGAGCCGGTAAAAATTCGCGGCAAATTCAAGAATGTTCCGCGTGCTGCGATACGGGCGACGGAGTTTGGTCGAGCGTCCTCGCAAATCCAGCCCGCAGGCAATCCACGATTGGCGTCGCTTGAGGAAACCCTGCGTAGCGTCAGCGGCTAGAAGAATGCGGCCCGTTCCCGAGCGAAGTGCCTGGCGAATAGTGAAGAACCACACAGGTGCGAAGAACTGCGCTTCGTCGATGTAAATGAAATCGTAAGGTGGAAGGTGGATTTGTCCGGCCTCGACCTTGCGCCAAAGCCGAAGCGCAATGCCCGACCAGTCTTCGCGGTCATCGGCATCCAGCGAGGCGCGATACTGACTGTAGGTATCAAACACCTTGCGCCGGGCCTCCTCTCCGAGCCGCACAATCCGACCGTTTCGCTCTGCTGCCAGATAGGTAACTTCCTCGTCCAGTGCCCGGTCTTGCATCCAGTCGATTTCGTCGCGTAAAAATTGGACCTGCGTATCCGTGAGTTCGCCCCAGATTCCGCGCCCAACGGCCCGAATACGGTCATCGCGTTCCTGATACTGAAGAACGTTCTCAAAGATTCGCTGTGGATGCAAAAGAGTGCGGGCCCACGAGAAAAATGTATTCCATTGGACATTGCGCGGGCTTCCCAGATCGCCGAAGCGCAATTGCAGTTCTGATTTCAGTGCCTGATTGTGAGTGAGAACCAGCGCACGGCTTTGGGGTGCCAGCCGGGCCTGCGTGCAGGCGCGGAACAAGAGTACCAGGGATTTGCCGCTGCCTGCCACGCCTGTTACTAAAGAGGCACCACCATAGACTGGAGCGTCCTCCGCCACGACGGCGGCTTCGGGCGATAGAACGAGTTTCTGTTTCGCCCAATGTTCCTGATCAAAGTCCAGAAGCATTGGCGCAAGCCGTGCTGTAACGTTTCGCTGATACTTTCGCGACGGTGAAAAGTGGGAAGGCACGACGCTCTCTGGAGTAAATGCCGATCTCAGTGCGGCCAGTAACTCGCTCGCAAGTTCACCGTTGCTGGATCCGCGCAAAAAATCGCCAAGGCGATCTCCTCGCAAAATCTCAGCACCACAAAATGCCACACGGGATGCCTTGTCTGGAGCGGACAGCGCGTCCAGTGTCGCTTGACCGACGCGTGGAAAAATGACCATCCCTCGAATAGTTTCATCTCCTCCCTGAACAAATCCGTTCGGGAGCGAAAGCTCCAAAAACCGTTCGAGAAGATTCTTCTCCTCCTGCCCTGGCGATGCCGATTTTTTTGCGTGGGAGAAGAGACTGATTCCCGCCGCTTCCTCGACCTCCGTTTGCCCGCTCCCGCTGACGGCCAGAAGGACCGCAGAACGCTCGGCAACCACGGCCAAAAAATGCGGCCTCCCAGTGGCTTCCGGCAACGGGAGGCTCACCCAGACTGTAATCGCTTCGTTGGGAATGGCTCTTAACGCCCGATAGACCTCGAGCACTTCCGGCGAAAAACTCCCGACAACTGGTTCGGGTAAAATCCTGCTCACGGAGACGCTCCAATTTCGATCCGGTGTGCCCGGCTGAACAGCGAGACGAAGGGGTTGCAAAGTCCTTCAAAGCGCGGCGATTTGGCAAATTCGACGAGATCCGGGCTCGCCACTAAGATCAACTTCGATCGAGCGCGCGTTGCTGCAACGTTCAACCGTTCGGGTTGGAAGAGAAACTCGACAAGGCGCTCGGCGAACATTGAGTCCGATACCGCGAAAGAAACGATCATAATTTCTCGTTCCTGTCCCTGCATCCGCTCGACGGTATCAGCGACGAGTCCGGCAGCAGAGGGCGATGCCTTGAGCTGGCGCGTTAGCCTTTGCCTCAGTGCGCGAGCTTGCCTTCGAAACGGAACCACCACGCCCACATCCTTCCACCCGTATCCGACCTCGCGCAGTTTCAGAAGGATGCTGGCGAGGACTTCCACCTCCTCCGGCGAATAGCTCCGCGAGCCGCTGTGTGGAACGCAAGCCCAAATTGTGCACGGCTCGGGCGCAAGGAGATCCGTAAACTCTGAGGGGCATCCGCCTAGAACCAGTCGGCGGACGGCCGCTGTCGGTGTCGGGCGCAGGCGCGAAACGTAGAATGATTCGCTTGGCCACTCGCAAAGCGGCTCGTTTAAGCGGTAGGTGACGGTCAGCATCGTATCCATGCCTCGCCCCACGAGGCGCCCAAAAATGGAGGCCCGAGCTGATTCCGACGGGCTGAGTGACAAGCACACCGGGGGGAGCTGGCGATGGTCGCCCGCAAAGATAAACCTCTGACCAGCCAGCATCGCCATGACAGCCAATGGAAGCGTTACTTGACTGGCCTCGTCGATGATAACCGTATCAAAGTCCACTCCTGACAGGCGCTTCGTGCGGAGGGCAAACGGGGTTGCGCCGATGACGTATCCACTAGCCGACGCTCGAAATGGGGTGTCAGCGAACCCTTCGTATTGCTCCACGGAAAGCGAACGCTCGCGAAATGGAGCGATCTTCGCAAGACGGCTCCTATCCCCGGAGATTTCTGCGATGGCCTCCAGCAAGTTGTTGATTGTCCGGTGAGTCGCGCTCGTCACCAGCACCCGCTCACCCTTTTTGAGCAGCTCATTCACGATCCAAGCCAACACCCGAGTTTTGCCGGTTCCCGGCGGTCCATGGATTAGCCAGCACAAATCGGTCGCCAGAGCCGAAGCGACCGCCTTGGCCTGCTCCTCCTCAAAGCCCCTCTCTTTGGCATCCCCTTCCGCTACGTCAAATTGCTCGACATCAAGCTTCGGCTTGAGCGTGCCGTCTAGAAGAGGAAGAATCTTTTCTCGTCCGATAGCCTTCTTAGCAAGATCCTCAATCGCACTGAGAAAAAACCTTTCCATATCGATCGAAGACTCATCCAACTGCAATCCACGAAACCCGTCGGGGAGATTCAATTTGGTTATTTCGCGACCCCTGATCTGAATCTCAATATGCTCATCCTCGGACTCGATAACGACAGCCTCACAAAGCGGCAGGTTTGGATCTCCCTGACTGAGCGTCACGAAGTCCCCCTCCCGGAATCTCGAGTCGTTTCCCGTAACCGCGAGAACGAGACGATTCGGAGCCCGCAGTTCCTTGATCCACGCTCCAGTCACGCAGCGCCCCTCCTCGATTCGATCCTCGATCGGTTTTTCCCACAACCTCTTCAAGTGCTCTCGTTGCGCCGTGTGCTCAGCATGCACAAAGGCGCGAAGCTCCTCCTGCATTGAACCAATCCGTCCCGTTTCCACTTCGCTATCCGCCCTCCTGATGTTCACCCTGTATCGCCTCGAATTCTGGAATCAATGCGAGCCCAAGTGTCCCCAGCCGTTTGAAAAATCTGCACACCGTTGGCATCCTACCAAGATGATTTCCCGACAGCAAACTCAACCATCTAAACACATCGCACACGATCCTAAAGAAATTCAAAAACCGAGCCATGTGGAATTCAGTATGTTTCCATTAAGACCAAAGATTATAGTTCCCCATGCGGATCGACAATCCGGTTTTTGTCCTTCCCGATCTATCTGTGATCGGGTATGACCTAAATCAATTAGTCCAAGCGCGCTCCCCGCCACTCTGAAACCATAACGGGAGTGAGAGATCGAGGCGGTTCGACTTCAGCCCTTGACGAGATCCAGTTTAAGTTTGCCGCTGGCGACCATTTGGAGCACGGATGCTGCGAGGGTTTGCTAGGGAAGTCCGGCCTTCGGCGGCGCGGAGTTTCATGTCTTCCAGAGTTTCCGCGCCAATGCGGATGTTGATGCGGACCAGGTTGGGATGGGGCGACAAACATATAAGTGTCAACATATACTTATTTCGTCTTCTTCCGTCGGTTATTTTGATTCCATGGCTCAGATGACCATCTACATCGATAGCGCAACGCAGAAGGCTGTGGAAGCGGCCGCCGCGCACGAAGCTGTCTCGATACTCCCGTTGGGCGAGAGAGCGTCTTCAGGAAGCAGCTCAGCACACGCAGGGGAAGGGTTCGTTGGATGTATTTTATGGTTGCATTGAGGACGATTCCTTCGTGGCTCCCGGAGAATTGCCGGCCTCCCGAGATGCGTGCCGGCAATCATTTGACTGAATGATTTACATTAAAAAATTACAGAATCAGGCTTTAGGCCGCAGTTGATAGATGGCATCAACAATTTACCATCTCGATACTAGCACAGTCGTTCTGTTTCTTCGGGCAAAATCCCCGAAGATTCGGACAATGCTGAACTCAGTCAGTCCGGGATAAGTTGCCGTTTCCCAGGTCGTCAGGGCGGAATTGCTGGTGGGTTGCCTGAAGAGTCAAAAGCCTGCTCACCATCGGGAAAATGTGGGCCGATTTCTCTCAAATGTCGCAGTCAAGGATTAGGACGATTTGGCCGCTGAGCATTACGCAGAAATTCGAGCAAACTTGGAAGTGATCGGGCAATCCATTGGTCCCAATGATCTTTTCATAGCAGCGACCGCCCGTGCGGCTGGCGCGATTTTGGTGACGATGGACGAATCTGAGTTTCGCCGAGTGCCGGGATTGACGGTGGAAAACTGGTCGTGACCGCCAAAAAAGGCTGCCATCTGCCGCAATTTCGATGTTGGCTTCCAGCGTGTTCGTGAGAGAATGCTTGGCCTGTCTCCTCCATCTTTCAGTCTTCTGTCTCTCGAGAGTGTTCTTTACGGCGTTGGCATGAAGTCGTATAAAACGATTTCCTAAAAAAATATGAAAATCCTCCCGCTTCTTGTTCTTCCAATTGTTTTGATGGTATCTTTGGGCGGTTGTTCGCTGAGCGAGAAGTATGCGGCGAATAATTCTGCCGGGCGGACATGGGTGGAGGCGGGAAAGACGGGGACGGCGCGTGCGAATTTCGAAGGCGTTTATTATTCGCCGGAGTGGGGGACGGTGACGTTGAACCAAGAGAACGGAAAGATTGTCGGCAGCCTTGCGCACTATCATGTCTCGGGTGTGGTCTCGGGAAAAAACGTGCGGCTTTTGCTTGTCGATGATCAATGGGTGGAGTTCACGATGTTGCTTCGTCGGGTGAGCTACGAAAAGCTGACGGGTTCGTATTCGGGTTCCGTGCCGCATAGCGATGCGGATTCGACGCCGGTGACACTTCTTCGAATCGACAACTGATGGCGCGGAGCTTTCTTCTTCTTTGTGCGGCGGCCTTGATGGCTGGTTGCTCGGTGATCGGCGAGGTGCAGGACGAACGGTATCAGCGTAACAACAAGGCGGGGGATCGCTGGTTGTCGGATCAATTTGAGGCGGCGGAGGTCGATGTCTCGGGGAATTGGGTCAGCAATGATTGGGGACATGGGACGTTGCGGCAGAATGGGCGGAATATTTCCGGCGTGCTTGGCGGATACAATGTCACGGGCATCGTCAGCGGACGGTCGGCGTATTTGCTGATTGCCGATGGGGAGTGGTATTATTACAGCGCGATTTTGGAGATGCCTCGGGCTGGTGTGTTGACCGGTCGGTTCTCGCGGGCGATTCCGTTTGTGCGCGGTTTCTCGCGTCCGATGCGGCTCGATCAACTGGCGCATTGAGCGGATCGGCGATTTTCCCGCATGTCGGCGATTGATTTTTTGCCGGGGAGTGGGAAAGTCTGCTAATGCAAGACCCACGTAGCGAGCGCTTAGCCGCTGTCCTTACCCGCCACTCCACCCAACTTAAACGCGGCGAGAACGTCTTGATCGATGTCTTCGATGCGCCGGACGAGATTGCCATTGCTCTGGTTCGCGCGGCGCGTGCTGCGGGGGCAGTGCCGTTTGTTTCGGTGCATCGTGCGGCGATTGGGCGCGAGGTTTCACTCGGCGCGACTGAGGCGCAAGTGGCGATTTCGCGGACGCTCGAACTCGCACGGATCAAAAAAATGCACGCCTACATTGCCGTGCGCGGGAGCCACAACATCACGGAGATGTCGGACGTGCCGGAGGAGAAAATGCGATTAATTTCCGGCGGGATGCGCGCAGTAATGGACTGGCGGATCAACAAGACAAAATGGGTTGTCCTGCGCTGGCCGACGCCGGCGATGGCTCAGCAGGCGCAGATGAGCACGGCGGCGTTTGAGGATTTTTTCTTTAAAGTCTGCACGCTGGATTACTCGAGAATGAAGCCCGGCATGGACGCGCTGAAATCGCTCATGGATGCGACAGATCGCGTTCACATCAAAGGGCCGGAAACCGATTTGCGGTTTTCGATCAAAGGCATTGGGGCCGTGACGTGCGGAGGTGATCGCAATATTCCCGACGGCGAAGTGTTTTCGTGTCCGACGAAGACGAGCGTCGAGGGATTCGTGACGTTCAATGTGCCGAGCATTTATCAGGGTCTCGCATTCGACAACGTGCGACTGGAATTCACTGAGGGGAAGATCGTTAAAGCAACTGCTAACAATACAACAGCGCTCAACAAGATTCTCGACAGTGATGCGGGGGGGCGGTTCATCGGCGAATTCTCGCTGGGATTCAATCCGTTTATCTTGCACCCGATGCGCGACATTTTGTTCGATGAAAAAATCGCCGGTTCGTTCCACTTCACTCCGGGTCAGGCCTACGAGGTAGGCGGTAATGGTAACAAGAGCCGGATCCACTGGGATATGGTCAGCATTCAGCGCAAGGATTACGGCGGCGGTGAGGTTTGGTTCGACGGCAAGCTCATCCGCAAAGACGGGATTTTCACAATCCCGGCGTTGAAGAAGCTGAACCCGGACTACCTCGGGAGGTAGGTCAGATACCTTGGAGTGCGGCGCGCATGGAGGCGACGCAGTTTTTCAACGCGGCGTCGGGGCTCTCGACGTCGGCCTCGTATTCAATGACGGCCATTCCGTCGAAACCGCCGGCGACGAGGCCGTTGGCGAAGGCGGGGAGGTCGAGGTTGCCAGTGCCGACAACGACATCTTTCCATTGGGCGTTTGGTTCGAAGACAAAATCCTTGAAGTGGACACCAGTGATGCGTCCGGCGAATTTTTTTGTCCATTCGACGGGGTTACCGTGGTGGGGGCCGATTTGCATGGCCCATGCAGTGTCGATGCAGACGCCGATTTCGGGTCCGCCGAGGGATGTGAGATAGTCAAGTTCGTCCGGCGAACCGCCGAACATGTATCCGCCGTGGCAGTGAATGCCAACGCGGATGCCAAACTCGCGCGCCCATTCGCGAACCTTCGGGATCGCACGAAGAAATGTGGCGATTTGAAAATGGGCGGAGATGTGTTTCGCGCCAGCGATGGCGGCGCATTCGAACCATGCTTTTTCGCCGTCGTCGCCGGTGAACGTCTGCACACCGATTGACACGATGGCGACGCCGGCGTCGGAGTAAATTCTCGTGACGGAATCAAAATCGGCTGGCTTGTTGAAATCAGCGTGAACGCCGCAGAGCTCGATCTTTTCGAGTCCTATGCCACGAACTTTTGCGGCTACGTTTGCGTTGTCGGGGAAGTGGCGGAAACAGTAGCTCTGCACGCCAAGATTTTGGATGAGGTTCATTTTATTGGTATTGGTTAAAGGGATCCGGCAATCGAAGAAGTTTTGACAGAATCGGAGCGGAGAAAGACCGCCTCGTGGCAGCCTGGAGGTTGGAGTTTACGAAATTAATTAACAAGATTTACATTATTGGGTTGAGCGCACACCTCGGCGAACATTATTTGGATACTGCTTCAAGAAAGTCCCTTTCTGGGAATCGCGTCTATTTTGTGTTGGGGCAGGAATTTTAACAGGATAAAAGGATGAGCAGGATTCACGGGAAAGCGTTCAGGCCGCACCGGGAGAACGAAACCCACCGTCGCCCCGCGACCACTTCTCAATTTCGAATTCCAAATTTCACATTACAAATTCTCCCGAAGAAACCATTTCAAATTTTCTGTAAAAAAAGGGTGAGCCATGCGGCGAGGATGAGTAGGACGGCGGCGGTGCCGTGGATGTTGGCTTTGTTGTCGCGAAGCCAGAAAGCAAGGAGGCGCGTCATGAGGGGCATGACGAGGAATGTAAGCAGGGCGACGCCGAGCGCGTTGGATACC
>JBBRHN010000075.1:0-8738 GCA_038222685.1 Chthoniobacterales bacterium
GAGTGAAAGCCGGGTGGGAGCTTGGACTCGAGCACGGTGATGGCCAAGTCGGCCTCGCCCTGTGCGATGAGGCGTTCCGCTCCGCGCTGGTCGATCTCTTGGAGCATGACCTTGAGACCCGGGAACTGCGCACGCAAACCCGCGAGCAGCGCAGGCACGTGCTCGCGCATCACCTCCGTAAGGCCCGCGAGCCGTAGCACGCGCACGATGTCGCCTCGCACGAGTTGCTCGATCTCATCGAGGCGTCCGAAAAACGGGCGAATGAATTCGTAGAGCGTTGTCCCGGCGGGCGTCAAGCGAAACGGCCGGCGCACGAAGAGCGGCGTGCCGAGGTCTTCCTCGAGCTTCGCAACTTGCGCGCTCATGGCCGGTTGCTGGATTCCGTAAGGCATTTGCCGACAGGCCGCGACGATCCCCCCGGCACGGGCGACGTGGTAAAAGAGTTCCAAATGGTGAACGTTCATATATCGATAAAATCGATGTTTTATTATTAATTAACGATTTTGTAAATTCTCAAATCCAGCGCACTCTCGCCTTCGATGAAAACATTATTCAAACATCCAGGGCTCGGCGGTCTGCTTTTTGCGCAGTCGCAAGTGGCCTTTAACGACAACGCGACGAAGTTGGTTTTGATCGGACTGGTGCAGATTCTTCTGCCGAAGGACGAGGCGGCGCAAGTGGTGAGCCTGATCGCGTTGCTTCTCGTGACGCCGTTTGTGCTGCTCGCGCCGATGAGCGGCTGGCTGGCGGACCGGTTTCCGAAGCGACATGTGTTGGCGGCCAGCCTGTGGCTGCAGTTGGCGGTGATGATTGCGCTTTTTGCGGCGGTCGCGCTGCATTCCATCGCGCTTGCGGTGGGAGGATTTTTTCTACTCGGAGCCCAATCGGCGCTGATGTCGCCCGCGCGGCGCGGCATGGTGAAAGAGCTGGCGGGCGATTCGGTGGGCGAAGTGGTGGGTTGGATGGAAATGTTCTGTATCGCGGCGATTCTGGCGGGGAGCCTCGCGGGCGGACAATTGATCGACGGGATGGTTTCCGTCACAGGGAGTGCGTGGTCGGCGGCGGGCACGACGTTTATGGTGCTGGCTGTGACCTGCGCGATCTCGCTCTGGTTGTTTCGGCGGGTGCCGACGCAGGCTCCTTCGGCGCGGGTGCCGTTTACGTGGAAGACGCTTTTCGGGCATTGGGAACTGCTTAAGGGACTACATGCCACGCCATCGATCTGGCGCGCAGCGCTGGGCGATGCGGCATTCTACTTTGCCGGAGGTGTGCTGATGCTCACGTTGGCGGAAGTCGGGCGGATGTTGTTTCCGGACGGTCACGGCGCGGCGCGCGTGACCGGAATCATGATGGCCACGATGGGCGGCGGCATTGCAGTGGGCAGCATCGCGGCAGCGACGATGTGCCGTCACCAGATCCAGATGGGACTCGTGCCAGCGGCGGCATTTCTGCTATCGGGGGTGGCGTTTGGGCTGTCGATGGCGATGCCGGGTTCGGCGGTGTTCTCCGGTTTGCTTTTCGTGCTCGGTGTGGCCGGCGGACTTTATCTGGTGCCGCTGGGAGCGTTTCTGGTGGATCGTGCGCCAGCGGCGAATCGCGGTGCGATTTTGGCGGGTTCGGGCATGCTCTCGAGCGTGGCCGGTGTGCTTGCGGTGGCGTGTCACGGCGGCTTGAAATCGGCGTTCGATCTCGGCGTCGCAGGGCAGTTTGTTTTCCTCGGGAGCTTCTTTTTGCTGACGACAATTTTTGCGACGCGGATGATCCCGTCCGAGTTGATTCGTTTGATCGCGTTGATGGCGGCGAGGGTGCGTTATCAAACGACGTCGCTTGGCCTGGAGAACTTGCCCGCGAAGGGTGGCGTGTTGGTGGTTTGCAATCATGTGAGTTATGCGGACACGATTCTGCTCTCGATGGCGTCGAGGCGTCCGATCCGGTTTTTGTCTTATGCCGGATTTTTCCAGAGTCCGGTATTGGGTGGGCTCCTGCGCATTTTTGGTGCGATTCCGGTTTCATCCGCACGTGTCCGCGAGGCCGTGGTGAGGGCGTCGGAGGCGATTGCGCGCGGCGAGGTGGTTTGTATTTTTCCTGAGGGACAATTGACGCGCACGGGATGTCTGATGGAGCTGAAGAGCGGGTTTGAACTCATCGCGAGGCGGGCAGGGTGTCCGGTGGTCGTCGCGCATTTGGATGGGCTGTGGGGCTCGATTTTCTCATTCGAAGGCGGGCGGTATTTCACGAAAGTCCCGCAAGGTCTCCGGCGAAGCGTGCGGGTGTCCTTCGCACCGGCGTTGGCTGCGGCGGAGGCCACGGCGGTGCGCGTGCGGGAGGAGATGCTGGCGCTGGGGGAGAGGGCTTTTCGAGCTCGGGCTTGCCGCGCGTCTTTGGCGGGGGAGTTGTTGGCGGCCCTCCGCCGGAGCCCCGCGAGGATTTGCGTGATGGATCCTGCCGGCAAAATCGCGAGTTTGCGGAGTGTGGAACTGGTCGCGATGGCGATGGCGATGGCGCGCCGGTGGAGGGGGCATGGCGCGCGTCGCGTCGGGGTGATTCTGCCGGCGGGGCTGGCCGGAACGCTGGTTAATCTCGGACTTTTGTTTGGCGGTAAGGTGCCGGTAAACCTCAATCCGACGCTTTCGGAGGAAGCCTTCCAATCGTGCGTGAAGACGGCGGGGATTGATCGTGTCGTGACGGCACGCGGGATGCTGAAAAAGTTCCCCAACCTGCCGTTGCCCGGAGATGTGCGTTTTGTCGAGGACGAGTTGCGACGGATCGGCGTGCTCGAAAAGTGCCGCGCGTTCGTGGCGGCAGTTATCGGACAAGTGCCGAACCGCGCGGCGGACGATGAGGCGATTCTGCTCTTTACGAGTGGAACGAGCGGATTGCCGAAGCCCGTTTCGTTGAGCAACCGGCATGTTCTCTCCAACGCGCGCCAGATTCTTGAAACCGGATTCCTCAAAAGCGACGATCGCCTGTTGAGTTCGCTGCCGCTTTTTCACAGCTTCGGGCTCACGGTCGGGTTGTTGACTCCGCTACTGTCGAGCCGGTTGCTCATCACCGCTCCGTCGCCGCTGGATGCCGATGCATTGTCCGTTGCGGCACGGTCGGGTGCGCCGACGATTTTGTTAAGCACGCCAACTTTCCTTCGCAACTACGCGCGGCGCATTCCCCGCGACGCGTTTGGCACGTTGCGGATGGCTGTAGCGGGTGCCGAGCGCTTGACGTCCGAGACGCGTGAACTTTTTCATGCGCGTTTCGGGTGTGCGGTTTATGAAGGTTATGGACTCACTGAGGCGTCCCCCGTCGTGAGTCTGAACCAAGCTGACCCTGAGCTCGGTCGCGGTGCGGAAACCCTCCAGAGCGGCTCGTTGGCCGGGAGCGTTGGAAGACTGTTGCCGGGCATTGCGGTGCGATTTCTCGACCCTGACACGGCCTTGCCGTCGCCCGGCGCCACGAGAGGAATCCTCGCGCTTCGCGGATCGAACATCGTCGGGGACTACGCCGGTGTCACATGCGCAGAGAAATTCTCAGACGGCTGGCTCGTTACGGGCGACATGGCCAGCATCAACCCCGAGGGCTTTTTGTTCCTCGAAGGCCGGGTGTCGCGTTTTTCTAAAATCGGCGGCGAGATGGTTTCCCACGCAGCGGTCGAGGATGCGATGGCGCGGGCGTTTCCGGACGTGACGGGAACGGGTCGCCATTGTGTGCTCGGTCGGCCTCATCCGGAAAAAGGCGAGGAGCTTGTTCTGTTGACGACAATCGCGGTAACGCGAAAGGAGTTGAGCGACGCGCTGGAAGTCTCCAACTTGTGGATCCCCCGCATCATTGTAAACGTGCCTCAAATGCCCATCCTAGCCACCGGAAAACTCGATCTCGCTGCATGTCGGCGTTTAGTGGAATCCGACCCTATCGAAAAATGACGACTTTTATTTTGGACGGAATCTGGGGTTCCCACAGACGCTGGGAAATGCTTCGCCGACGAATCGAAGCGAGTGTCGGGCCTTGCCGGATCTGGCGTTACGAAAACTCGGGGCGCACATCGTTGAAAGTCGAAGGCGCGAGGCTTCGCGAGACTTTGGAGGCCACGCCCGGGCCGGTCAACGTGATCGGCTACAGCATGGGCGGACTCGTCATCCGCTCCGCGTTGCGGGTGACGGCGGGGCTGGACGTCCGCCGGGCCGTCTTTTTACACTCGCCGCACGGTGGCTCCCTGACCGCACGCGCTCTGCCTTTTGCGGCGTGCCGTGAGATGCGCCCGGGGAGTTGTTTTCTTGCGGAGCTCGACGCCGCGGCGTGGACAATCCCGACGCTCGCAACTTGGTGTCCGTTTGACGCTGTTGTGGTTCCCGGTCATTCCGCGCGATGGAATCGGGCCGATTTCACGTTGCAAAGCCTGATCCCCGCTCACGCCTGGCCGGTCGTTTCAATACAGATTCATCTCGCTGTCACCAATTTTCTCACGCGCAATCTGGCTGGTTGAGCGAGCGGAACGCGGTAGGATAGCGTTTGACGTTTTGGGGTGTTATCGGTTATATTTGGGATTGGTTAATTAAACTATGAGTCACCACGCAGCCGAACGAGTTTCCCCAGAGTGTCGCTTCGTGGCTCTTGGCAACTACGCTAGGGTTTTTATTGCCGTGGTTCTGCAACAAATCCTTGTGTTGCAACTGGGGTTTGGTCAGGCGATTTGGAATGGCAACGGCACCAATAACGATTGGTCGACGCCTGCGAACTGGTCGAGCGGAACGATCCCGAGCAATACGGGAAACCAGACAGTGACTTTTTCCGGATCCGTTCGTCTGGCACCTGTCACGGATGCCCCATGGAGCATCCTCGGACTCACCTTTTCCAGCGGAGCAGGGGCTTTCACGTTGAGCGGAAGCGCCCTCACGCTCGGCGCGAGCGGCATTAGTCAGAATGCGACGAACATTCAGACGATCTCAAACAATGTCGCGCTTACTGGAAATCAAACGTGGACGGCAAACACCGGAAACCTCGCTGTCGGCGGCTTAGTTAATCTCAACGCTGCAACTCTCACGCTCAATCCCGCAACGGCGCGCACGGTAACGCTTTCCAACGTCGTGTCGGGAAATGGCTCGGTGACGAAATCCGGGGCGGGAACCGTCGTCCTTGGCGGCGCAAGCACGTTTGCAGGTGGTGTGACGCTGACCGCAGGCACACTCACCGCCGGAACAAATACCGCGTTTGGCACAGGCCTGGTGGCCTTGCGAGGCGGCACACTTAGAACTGCCGTCGCCCGTGTTTTTTCCAATAATGTCACCGCGAACGGAACAGTAGCGTTTGCTGGCAACAACCAAACTTTCGGCACGGGAACCTTTACGCTGACTGGCAACACCACGCTGAACACGGCGATTGCACTCGTGCTCAATAACGGGCTCGCCGAGTCTGGTGGTGCCAGATCGTTGACGAAGTCCGGCACGGGTGTGCTCACTATCAATAACTCGCTTGGCGTGACAGGTGCCGTCACCGTTTCCGCCGGCGTTCTCGCGCTGGGCACTGGAGTGACACTCTCGGCGTCGTCCAATCTCACACTCGGCGGCGGCACGCTGGCGACGGCGGGCACAATTAATCGCTCGCTCGGCACCGGCGCAGGGCAGTTGCGGTTCGCTGGCTCGGGCGGCTTCGCGGCTCTGGGTGGCAACCTCTCGATCAGCGGCATCACGGGCGTTCCCGTTTGGGGAACCACGGCGAACTTTCTGCAAAACGGCCGTTCGCTCCTGCTGGGCTCGACGATCGCGACGGGAGTTGTGACTTGGTCGGATTCCTTTTCGCTCGGCGCGGGCAATCGCACCGTCAACGTTGCCAACAATACTTTAACAACCGCCGACCGCGCCGCGCTTAGCGGCGTCATCAGCGGAACAGGTGCCTTCGTAAAAACCGGCACCGGGATTCTCGATCTCACCGGCAACAACACATTCACCGGCCAAGTGCAGATTCGAGCGGGCGAGATCGCCGTCTCGTCCGTCACAAACTCTATGATCGCCGGGGCTCTCGGCGCGGGAAGTTCCATCGCGATCGGATCAGGAACCGGCTCCGGCGTGCTGCGCTATCTCGGCGGCGCGGGTTCGACAGATCGTGCCATTCAACTTGCCGGCTCGACAGGAGGCGCAACCATCGCCGCGGACGGAGTCGGGCCACTCGTCCTCAGTGGAGGTGTCTCCGGCACGGTTGCGGGCAACAAAACCCTCACACTCACCGGCACAAGCACTGGTGCCAACGAAGTCGCTGGCGTCATTTCCAACGGCACTGGCGCGCTCGCAGTCGCGAAGTCCGGAGTCGGTCGATGGATTCTCAGCAACGCCAACAGCTACACGCGCGGCACGACACTCAGTGCGGGAGAACTGACCGTCGGCAACAACAGTGCGCTCGGAACGGGCGCCTTGACTTGGACGGGTGGCACCCTCAGCGGCATCGGTGGTCCGATCTCGCTGGCAAACGCGTTCACCGTTGGCGGCAATGTCATCCTCGGAGGCTCGACGCCGCTCACGCTCTCAGGCAATGGCTCGATCAACGCCAGTCGGACGATAACGGTCTCCAACATAGCGGCGTCGGTGATCTCCGGCCCGGTGCTGGCATTCACGGCCGCCAACGCCACCAGCACGCTCACTGTCAACGGAGCGGGCAATCTCACGATCTCGTCGGTGATTCAGAACGGGCCCGGCAGCGGCCCCGACAGGCTCACGATGAGCGGCACGGGAACGCTGACATTGAGCGCGGCCAATTTATATTCCGGCACTACCACGCTCTCCAGCGGGACTCTTGCAACCGGCAACAACCAGGCCCTCGGCACTAGCACGCTTGCCTTGAATGGCGGCACTCTTCGCGCCGACACCGCGGCCCGCGTGCTCTCAAACTTAGTTACGCTTGGAGGCAATGCCATTGTGGGCGGCGCTTTCGCGCTCACGCTCAGCGGAAACACCACACTCACCGCCAGCCGTACTCTGACCATCAATAACTCTGCCGACACCACGCTCGGCAACGTCGCCCTTTCCAATAGCGCAACGAGCCGCACTCTTACGATTACGGGATCCGGCACGACATTCGTCACGGGAGTTATCTCCAACGGAGGCACAGCCACAGCCAGTGCTCTCGCCAAAACCGGCACGAACCGCGTGATTCTTTCCGGCCCCAACACCTACGGCGGAGCGACGACGATTTCCAGTGGCACGCTCGAGATTCGCAATAACGCGGCACTTGGAACGACCGTCGGCACAACAACCGTGGCCTCTGGCGCCAGTCTGGCTCTCACTGGAAACATCACGACCGCTGAGACGATTTCCATTGCCGGAACAGGCGCCGGCGGTTCAGGGGCCATCGTTAACGTCTCGGGCAACAACTCGATCACGACGACCATTACCCAGACCGCCGCATCGACCATTACGTCGACAGCCGGAACCCTCAACATCGCGCCCGCAGTGGGTAACTCGGTTGCTGGGAACTTCGCTCTCACAATCAATGGAACCGGAAACGTTGTCGTCTCGCGCGCCGTCTCCATCGGCTCCGCCACACTGATCAAAGCCGGCGCCGGAACGGCCACGCTTGGATTTTCGGGTAACAACACCGCGGGTGCCGTATCGGTCACCGGCGGCACACTCGCTCTCGCGGGCGCGCTCAATGCGACGACATTCTCTGTCGCCACAGGCGCAACCGTGACCACGCTCACCGGCAGCAGCGTTTCTGCGGCGTCCACGCTTTCAGGTCTTCACAACCTCGGTCCGACACCCGCCACGACGACCTTCTCCAACGGGCTATCTTACACGGCGACGTCGCAACTTTCCTGGGATCTCGCCAACAACTCAGCTCTGCTGCCGGGTAATAACTTCGACCAGGTTCTTGTCACAGGTGGCAATCTTTCGTTGGTGAATGGATCTACGCTTGCCCTAGGCTTTAACAGTGCAGGATCGACGGTCAACTGGAGCAATGCCTTCTGGAGCACCGACCGGCAGTGGACGATTATTGATTTTTCCGGACCAGGCACGAGCGTCGGAAACTTCTCCTCAATCAACATCACCAACGACTCCGCCGGCCAGTCCCTCACCTCGATTCGCGCAGGTGCCAGTTTCTCGGTCTCCCGGATCGGCACCGACATTGTTGTCAATTACGCCGCCGTCCCGGAGCCATCCACGTTCGTTCTTCTCGGCCTTGCACTCGCCGTGTTGTGCCACTCGCGTTTCCGCCGATCGCTTAAGACGCCCGCGCGTTTCTCTTGAATAAAAACTGCACCCGGCGGGGGTCGAACCCACAACCTACGGCTTCGGAGGCCGGCACTCTATCCAATTGAGCTACGGGTGCTGAGGCCAACGATAGTCGCCGGATTTGTTTGAAACATCAAACGCAAAACGCACGGGGCAATGCGGCATTGTGTTCTGTGTGCGCAGGGGTTACTCGTGGCCGATCAATCCATGAGGGAACGCATTTACGAGCCGCCCTATTTTTTTTCGACGTTGTGCCAATACAGCGGGAAAAAATTCATGGGCGATCTAGTTGCCGGGCTGACGCTGGGAGTGATCGCGTTGCCGCTGGCGATGGCGTTTGGCATCGCCTCTGGAGTTGCGCCGCAGCAGGGGATTTACACGGCGATTATCGCGGGCTTTTTGGTTTCGTTTTTTGGGGGCACGCGGTTGTGCATCGGAGGACCGACGGGGGCTTTCGTGGTAATCGTTTATGGGATCGTGCAGACGCATGGATTCGAGAAGCTTGTCGTATGCACGATGATGGCGGGG
>JBBRHN010000076.1:0-8720 GCA_038222685.1 Chthoniobacterales bacterium
CTCGTGGGTGTCCATGTTTTGCAGCCACGCCTCCGAGGTGCGCTGGTAGTGAGTGCCGCTGACACGCCAATGATTTTCGATGGTGAGATCCTCTTGGAAGTAGAGCAGGAGGTCGTCGGAGGGCATCGTGCCGCCTTCAAAAAAGTAGCGTGTGATCCAGTCGGAGGGGTCTTTGCCTTCGAAGTGGTAGGCAAATTCGCGGTGCGTGAAGATGTGGACAAAAAGTTTACCCTCCGCACGCAGCCAGCGCGCGATTTTTGCGAGGAGCAGGCGGTAGTTTTTCATGTGCTCGAACATCTCGACGGAGACGACGCGGTCAAAAAGATCATCGCCGGCTTCGAAAACGTTCATGTCGGCCGTGATGATGTTGATGTTCGTGAGACCGCGTTTGGCGGCTTCGGCTTCGATGTGGATTTTTTGCGTTGAGGAGTTGGAGACGCCGGTGATTCGGGATTTGGGATAGTGCTCGGCCATCCAAAGCGTGAGGCTTCCCCATCCGCAGCCGAGTTCGAGAACGGTCTGCCCGTCGGCGAGGGCGGCGCGCTCGCAGGTGAGGGCAAGCATGGCTTCTTCGGACTCTGCAAAAGTCGTCTGGTCCTTTGGCCAGTAGCCGCTGGAGTATTTCATTCGCGGACCGAGAACGTATTCAAAAAACGCAGTGGGGACTTCGTAATGTTGCTCGTTAGCGTCGGCGGTTTTGATCGCGATGGGGCTGGTTTTGAGCTCGGCGATGAAGGCGGCGAGGGCTTCGCTTTGAGCAACGGCGTCCGGCTTCGTCTCTTCACGGAGTTTTTTCCCGAGGAGATTGCGAATGCCGATCCGGATGGCGGCATCGGGAAGGAGATTGCGCGAGAGAAGGTCGTCGATGGAGATCATTGTTTTTTAGGAAACCAAGGGATAAAGGCACTCGTGCGGCGTTGATAATCGCGATAAACTTGTCCCCGCGAGGCAATCGAGTGGGCCTCTGACGGCGGGATGCCGGTGACAAAGACCAGGAAGTAAAGCATGAGCAACGGACTAACAATGCCAACCCACCCCCACGGGGAACTCAGCGCAAACACAGCGTAGGAAACCCAGACAAGCCACTCGAAAAAGTAGTTCGGGTGGCGCGAGTATTTCCAGAGCCCATACTGGCAGACGCGGCCTTTGTTGGGTGCGTGGGCGCGAAAGGCGGCGAGTTGAGCGTCGGCGATGGCCTCTCCTCCAATCGCAAAAAGCCAAATGCCAAGCCCTGCGATCTCGAGGAAGCCGATACCGTCGGCCGGATTCGAACAAGCCAGCGCGATGGGGATGGAGAGCACCCCGATGAGCACGGCTTGGAGCTGAAAGAAGCCGAAAAACATGAGCCATGTGTATTTCGGAAATTGGACGCGGAGATCAGCGTAACGCGGGTCCTCTTCGGGATGGTGGGACATCACGCGTTTGAAAAGATGCGTGCCCAGCCGAATGCTCCACGCGCAGACCATCGCGGCGAGAAGCGAGTTGCGAACGGCGTGCCCGCTCCCGTAGAGGCCGTAAAAAATCGCAACCGGCGCGAATGAATACGACCACCAGATGTCAACGATGCCGGCGTTGTTCATCCACTTGGCGGCAATCCAGACGACGACCATGATCGCCATGGCGAGGAGCGTGCCGCCGATGATGAGATAAAGTGGGCTCATAGTTGATAGATGGGTGAAGTGACCCCGGTGTTGTCCGGACGCGAGTAAATCATCTGGGCGACCGTGATGTGGCGTGTGCCGAAAGCGGCTTCGCAATAACAAAGATAATACCGCCACTTGCGAATGAACGATTCGTCGAAGCCCAAAGCCATCACCTCTCCGATTCGTGCATCGAAATTCCCGCGCCAAGTCTTGAGCGTCTTCGCGTAGTGCAGCGCCATGTCGTCGTAGTCGAGCAGATTGAGGTCGCCCGAGGCTGCCATCGCCTGCGCGATTCGTGCGTTGCTCATCAGGAGC
Organism: Chthoniobacterales bacterium; assembly: GCA_038222685.1. GTDB lineage: Bacteria > Verrucomicrobiota > Verrucomicrobiia > Chthoniobacterales > Terrimicrobiaceae > JBBRHN01. The sequence goes on from JBBRHN010000076.1 coordinate 1,959, forward strand.
GAGCCCGGAAAAATGTGCTTCTGAATAAAATCAACGCCGTCGCGCAGGATCGGGTATTGACGATCCGGACACAAAATTGCCTGGAGCCCGAGGAGGCCGTGTGGTTTGAGCAACTCGTGGATTTTAGCAAAATACTCGTCGACATATCGGTCGCCCACCGCTTCGAGCATCTCGATGGAAACAACTTTGTCAAAGCGCCCCCGCAACGTCCGGTAGTCGGCGAGAAGAATCTCGATCCGGCCCGTGAGCTCCGCTGCATGGATCCGCGTCGAGGCCTCCGCGAATTGCTCCTCGGAAATCGTCACCGTTGTGATTTTCGACCCGTAGTGGCGCGCCGCATGCAAGCTGAAACCGCCCCACCCGCTGCCGATTTCCAGCACTTCGTCTGACGGCCCGAGGCGGAGCTTGCGGCAGAGGAGATCGTATTTCCGAACCTGCGCGGCCTCGAGCGATGTCTCCGGCGCATCGAAGTATCCGCTCGAATAAGTCATCGTCGGATCCAGCCACAGCGCGAAAAAATCATTACTGAGATCGTAGTGATCGCGGATGTTCTCGCGGCTTTTTTGCAGGCTGTTCGGGCGACCGCGATGGATGGCGCGATTGAGAATGTTGAACGCATTAAAAATTCCCGTCCCGCGCTGGCGGTGGGTTTCGAGGGCTTGCGCGTCGTCCGAGTTGAGGACGAACCAGGCGATCACGCGCGTGAGATCCGGCGTCTCCCACTCGCCCGCGACAAAACTTTCACCGAACCCGATTGCCCCGAAAAGCACGCAGCGTCGGAAGAACCCGTCGTCAAGAATCCGAATCTCTGCCTGAAGCCCCTTGTAGAGACCGCCAAAAACATGCCGCCGGCCGTCGGTCGTCACGACGGCGAGAGAGCCGTGGCGGAATTTTGCGAAGCTGCGGAGAACGAGTTTTTGAAAAAGCATCCAGTCGGTTTGAGCGCCTGAGGGGGCCGCGAGGAATTTGTTACGAAAGCGCGCGATTGTCCAGACGCGGTTGTTCTTTCGGTTGCGGAGACGAAGCGTCTGTGATCTTCTATTCAACTGCTCATGAATGTTGTTTTGGATCCTCAACCGAATTGTATCGTCAACCTCCAGGTCGAATTGCCCGCCGACCAGGTCACCCGTGAATGGCAAACTGTCGCCAAGGACTTTCAGCGTCACGCCCGCCTGCCCGGCTATCGTCCCGGCAAGGCTCCGCAGGCGCTCATCGACTCGAAATTTGCCAAAGACATCCGTGAAGAGCTTCAAAACAAGCTCCTCCGTGAGAGCCTTAACGAGGCGATCAAGCTTAAAAAACTGCGCGTCCTTACCGTCTCGAAAGTCGACGACGTCAGGATCGGCGACGACAAAACCATGCGGTTCCGCGCCTCGATTGTCACGATGCCGGAATTTGAACTCCCCGAATATTCCTCGATCCCCGTCGATACTGTGCGCCGTCCGGTGACCGATGAGGATGTTCAAAAATGGCTTGAGCAATTTCGCGACCCGCACGCCACGTTTGACGCTGTCGATGGCCGGCCACTCGCCATGGGCGATTACGGGGTGATGACATACGAAGGCAAACTCGATGACAAACCTCTGGCCGAGGCCCACCCCAAGGCGCCCGCTCAGATTCAGGGCCTCCGCAATAAATGGATATTCATGGACGAGGGCACGCTCATCCCGGGCTTTGCCAAGGCCGTTGAAGGCATGGCCATCGGCGACGAACGCTCGTTCACACTCGACGTCCCCTCCGACTTCCCGCTCACCGATTTGCGCGGGCAGCAGATCGCTTACTCGGCGACTTTGCACGGCATCAATTCGAAATCCCTCCCTCCCTTCGACGACGCCCTCGCCGAAAAAATCGAACCCGGCAAGACGCTCGCGGAGTTGTCCGCAAACATTCGCGAACGCCTCGAATCGATGACCGAGTCCGAATTTGAAAACGCCAAACGCAACGGCGCGATCAAGCACCTCATCTCACAAGTCACCTGCGAGCTCCCGGCCCACGCCGTGGAGCGCGAGATGTCTTCGATCCTCCGCGAGATCGTTCAGGAAAACCAAGGGCGCGGCGTCAGTGACGATGAGCTCCGTAAACACCAGGAAGAACTCGTCGGCATGGCCCAGCAGAGCGCGCAAGACCGCGTCCGCTCGAACTTCCTCCTCCTCCGCATCGCAGAAAAAGAAAAACTCGAAGTCAAAGAAGCCGACCTGATCATGGCCGTGACTCAGATGTCGCAGCGCTACGAGATACCCGTCAAGAAGCTCATCAAGGATCTTCAGGCCCGCGACGGCTTCGGCCCCATCCGCGAACAAATTCTTATGGGCAAGGCACTTGATTTGGTGACATCCAATGTTACCGTTCGTGAACCAGCTGCGGGTGCATTGCCTGCAGCCTAATCATTATTATTTACTATGTTAGTTCCAATTGTTGTTGAACAGACCGGGCGCGGTGAGCGCAGTTACGATATTTATTCGCGGCTCCTCAAAGACCGCATCATTTTCATTGGCACGGCCATTGACGATCACGTCGCCAATCTTGTGATCGCCCAATTGCTCTTCCTCCAGATGGACGATGGCAAAAAAGATATCAGCATTTACATCAACTCGCCTGGTGGTTCCGTCACAGCCGGACTCGCGATTTACGACACGATGCAATTCGTCACCTGCGACGTGAACACTTACTGCATGGGCATCGCCGCCAGCATGGGCGCCGTCCTCCTTTGTGCCGGCACCAAAGGCAAACGCTACGCGCTGCCGAACTCCGACATCATGATTCATCAAGTCTCCGGTGGCGCCCAAGGCCAGGCCAGCGACGTCGAGCGTCAGGTCGAGTTCATGTATAAGCTCAAGCGGCGTCTCAACGGCATCCTCGCTCTCCACACCGGCAAAACCGTCGAGCAAATCGATAAAGACGCAGACCGCGATTATTACATGACCGCCGATGAAGCAAAAGCTTACGGCCTCGTCGACGAAGTCGTGAAGTCACGCAAGGAAATCAAGGACGTCGAGAAGGCGGCCGAGTAGTCGCTTCCGCATGGCACGGGCAAACAATTTGACCATGTGCTCTTTCTGCGGAAAGAGTCACTCGGAAGTTCGTCGGCTGATCGCCGGGCCGGGAGTTTATATCTGCGACAGTTGTATCACCGTCTGCAAAGGCATCCTCGACAAGGAGCTCAAAGACGATGTTCGCAAGACGAAGACGAACCTGAGCGTTCCCAAGCCCGCCGACATCAAAAGCCAACTCGACCAGCATGTCATCGGCCAGGATCTCGCCAAGCGTGTGCTCGCCGTTGCGGTTCACAATCACTACAAGCGCATCCTTCAAGAACGCACGAGCATCGCGGGAGACCCGCTTGAGGATGTTGAGATTGAGAAGAGTAACATCCTCCTCATCGGCCCCACTGGCTCTGGCAAAACACTCCTCGCCCGCACGCTGGCCCGCGTCCTCGATGTTCCGTTCTGCCTCGCCGACGCCACCTCCATCACCGAGGCTGGCTATGTCGGCGAAGATGTCGAAAATATCGTCCTCCGCCTCCTTCAAAACGCCGACTACGACGTCAAACGCTGCGAGACCGGGATCGTTTACATCGACGAGATCGACAAGATCGGACGCAAGACCGAAAACGTCAGCATCACGCGCGATGTCTCCGGCGAGGGCGTTCAGCAAGGCCTCCTCAAAATCCTCGAAGGTACCGTCTGCAATGTGCCACCTCAAGGCGGACGCAAACATCCGCATCAGGAATATATTCAGGTCAACACAGAGAAAATTCTCTTCATTTGCGGCGGCGCATTTGTTGGCCTCGACAAAATCATCCAGCGCCGTCTGGGCGGGCGTTCCATGGGTTTCCACACGCCGGAAGTTGCGCCACTCGAGATTGCGCGGCGGGATGCGCTCTGCCGCGTTGAGCCTCAGGATCTCCTCAGCTTCGGCCTCATCCCGGAATTCATCGGACGCCTTCCTGTCGCCGCCACGCTCGAGGAACTCGACGAAGACCAACTCGTCAGCATCCTCACCGAGCCAAAAAACGCGATGGTCAAGCAATACACCAAGCTCCTCGGCATGGAAGGCGTGGGCTTAAGCTTCACTAAAGACGCCCTCCGAGCCCTAGCCGCCGAAGCCGTCAAAAAAGGCACCGGCGCGCGCGCCCTCCGCGCTATGCTTGAGCGCATCATGCTCGATATTATGTTCGACGCTCCAAGCCGCGACGACATCGCCGACATCACGATCAACCGCGCCGTCGTCGAAGGCAAACGCGCCCCGCTCCTTCGCAAAAAGCAGGACAAAGACGCCGCGTGAGCAGTCTCCTCCCGGCAGAGGGAGCGATTCTGCGACGGAAGTGAACCCATCGGATTCCCCATCCCCCGCGCCGCGTGTGCTCTTCGAGTCCCACATGCACACCCCGCTTTGCAAACACGCAAGCGGCCTTCCCGGCGAGTATGCCGCTGTCGCTGAACGCCGCGGCCTCAAAGGCATCATCGTCACCTGCCATGGCCCGCTGCCCGGCGGTTACTCCCTCGACGTGCGCATGGCACCCGACCAGTTCCCCGCCTACCTCGACCTCATTCAAAAAGCCGCCGACGAGTGGGCCGGACGTCAGGAAATCCTCATCGGCCTCGAGAGCGATTACGTTCCCGGAATGGAAAACTGGATCGAAAAACTCCACACCAGCGCCGCGTTCCACCATGTCCTTGGCTCCGTCCACCCGCAAATTCGCGAGTATCGTCAGCGATTTTTCACCGGCGACACGCTCGCCTACCAACGCACCTACTTTTCCCACCTCGCCGATGCCGCCGAGACGGGCCTCTTCGACACTCTTTCGCATCCCGATCTCATCAAGAACGAGCTCAACGCCCCATGGGATCTCGACGCCATTCTCCCCGACATCCGCCGCGCCCTCGACCGCATCGCTGCCACCGGCTGCGCCATGGAACTCAACACGTCAGGCGTTCTCAAGCGCATCCCTGAAATGAACCCCGGCCCCGAGATTCTCGCCGAGATTCTCGCCCGCGGCATCCCCGTCGTTATCGGCGCCGACGCCCATATCCCCAAGCGCGCCGGAGATCGCTACATCGAAGCCCTCGAAATCCTCGCCGCCGTGGGTTTCAAATCTGTCAGCGGCTTTCGCGAACGCCAACGCTTCGACATCCCCATCCCAGCGGCCCTCGCCAGCCTCCAACCCCTGTAGCCGCCATACTCCGCTGTGGCGTCAACGGGGTCCTTGACTTTCAAGCGAAGCCGCCCAAGCCGCTTCCAACCCGAGCTCTCTCACGGCCTGATTGAGTAAGTCAAAATCCATCTCAAGGCCGGACACCTCCACCATGCCGCGAATGTCTCTAAGGTGTTTCTCACCGCCGCCTTCGCGGAAAAACTCAAGCTTCCAGAGGATGACGTATTCCGGCGGAGCAAACCACACCGGCTGCTCGCGGATCACCCATCTCTTGCGGTTTTTCATCGCCCACGAAAAGTAAGGATGATTTGTGGACGGGTAGAAGTCCGCTTTGAGTCCGCTGCCGGAATGGATAATATTGAAGTGGCCCCGGCTCGGGCGTCCCACTTCGATTTCGAGGACATCTATCGGCGGGCAGTAGTAATCAGTGTCTGGAAAAAGCTGCGGAAAGACTGCGAGCCCCTTGCGGCTAACCATCAAGGCAACATCGACATCCAGAGTCGCACGCGGCTCCCCGTATTGAATCGAAGCGATAGATCCCGAGACCATGTAAGAATCAAGCTTCGCTCGCTCCAACGGCGCGATGAAAAGATCGAGTAGGTCAGGTTCTGGCACGGAGGAGGGAATGGCTGGTTTCGAGCTCAACACGCTCCGGAGTCCACCCAGCGTGCGTCCGTTGGATGCGGTCTCTCACGGCACTGCGCAGCATTCGGTTTGCCGTAGAAACAAGCGTCCATTTTTCATCGGGAGTCATCCGCCTCCACGCACGGATTTGGACCGGATGCAGCGTCTCTGTCACGAGGAGAACCTCGCCTGATGAAATACCGTTGGCAAGCCCTGAGGTAGAGAAGAAAAGCCAGTGTCTCGCTCAACCGCTCCCGTTCTCACGAACTACAATGCCTACCTCTGCGATCACAGCGATAAAGCGACGCGTTATCGTCTTGACGGAGACGCTCCCATGCCGCATCGTTTTACAGTTATGACGACCCTCAGCCCGACAAAAGCGCGATCCAATTTGACTTCATGGCTTCAAGCAGCGGTGGACGGTCAGGATGTGGGAATTCTCTTTGGTGAGCATGTGGTCGCCCTCCGGCCCGTTGCGGTCGAATCCACCGATTACGCGCTCCGCGAATACGAAGCGACCGCCTCCGAGGTTCAACATCTTTCCGCGCTTGCCCATGAAGAAATCCAAAAAGACAGGAAGTCCGGAAAGCTCCGCCGCTTCACCGGGAAAATTGACGGCCTCGTGGGAAATCCGGGTCACTGATCGTCTTGCCCGGCAAATCCGGAACCTTCCTGAAAACAAGCAGCAGTCAGTCGGCGCGTGTCTATGCGAAGTTCAGGCGGCATGGGGAATTCCACACCTGCACAGCGGCACCGGAATCCGCAAACTCGGCAGGGATCTCTTCGAGTGCCGTGTCGGTCTGGACACCCGGCTGCTATTCGTTGCCGACACAAGGAATTCCGAACTCGCTTTCTTCGCTCTAGGCAATCCCGACGAAATTCGCCGCCTGCTCAAGCGGCTTTGAAGCGGCTCTGCTTTTCCCTTGGTTTCAAATATGCCGAATACGCCCGGTTTCTGAACGGCCTCCCTCCGGCCTGAACTG
>JBBRHN010000077.1:0-8700 GCA_038222685.1 Chthoniobacterales bacterium
AGAGGGAGGTCGTGCGAGCGAAGGTCCGGATCCCCCTCGGCATTGCGCTGAGCGAGGATGCGGCGGATGTCGCGTTGACCCTGCTGGAACTTGCCGATCTTGCCATTATACCGGAGCTGCGCTGCCCGCGAACGGATCTCAGTCCAACTCAAACCATCCAAGTCCTCCCGGGTCGACCAGTCGGCTTTGTCCACTTCGAGCGTGGCGGTGAGAATAAGGTGAGGGATCCTGGGGCGACGAGCGTAAACGGCATTTCCGTCCTTTCCCCACAAATACTCAACAACGGCACCCAAGGGCAGGTTGTCCATGATTCCTCCGTCGGCGTATTGCGCGACTGCGCCGGGCTGACGATAGACCTCCCATGACCAGCGGGGGCGGAACAACGCCGGGAACGCGCTGCCCGCCAGAAGGCTCTGGGTGAATCGCGGATCGCCGGGATGCGTGCTCCGAAGGATCTCCAGCCGACCCATGGTGAGGTTGGTTGTGGTGCCGATGAGCGGAAAACCGAAGTGGTCGAACCGCGCATCCGGCACGGGTTTTCCGTCAAAGACAAATCCGTCAATGAGTAGTTGGAGAGGTTCAGGGCCAAGCATCTCCAGGCCGACTCCGTAACGGTCAACCACATCCTGGGCGAGGGATTTGATCAACTGTGCCGCCTCTTGCCAGTTGCCGGCCCGGAGGGTTTTGGTCAGTTCCATCACTTCAAATGGACTGAGATAAAGAAGCCGTTCCAGTCCCGAGAAAACGCGGCGCGTGCGTTCGTTGAATGCTCCTGCGGAGTCAAATTCGTATCTCCTGAATATCAAATTCAGGTCATGCGGTGAGAAATCCGCTGCCGCCGCATGAATGGAAAAGTGCCGGATGAAATCCGCAAAACGATCGGTGAGCACAAAACGATCGATCGTGAGAAATGTTGCGGCCAGCCGGCGCATCTGGCGCTGACGTTCGAGCAATTCCAGCCCCGCGGGACGTTGAAAAACCCTGCCTGTGAGTGCGCCGACAATCGTGCCCACGGAGGATCCTGCAATGACGTCCGGCTGAATCCCGAGTTCGCTCACCGCGTTGGCAAACCCCACTTGAAACACGCCGCGAAAAACGCCACCGCTGAAAAGGAAAACGACCGCAGGATCCTTCTGGGTATCGCTCGGTGCCAGACTCGAAACGAACGGACTCGGGGTGATGCGGGGAAGGCGAATGTGTTGGCGCAATTCCTCCCCGCCGGCTGCTGACTCCGTCCGGCAGGTCACGCAGAAGCGGCACACCTCGGAAACCCCCGGGCCTGGAAGCGGAAAGTTTTTGTCCGCCGGAGCGCTTCCGGGGAGAGAATCCAGTTCACCCCAGGCGGCGAGAAGCTTGCGACAAGAAACATACTCGATCCCGTCCCGACGTGTGAGGGTTTGCCCTGATTTGCGGAGGGTTTCGACCGCTCCCCGGAGCGTGGCCGTGCGGGTCGCGTCGCGGTGGGGCCATTCATCGGGAATTTCCTCATCAGGCTCCAGGAGCGAACGCCGCTCTTCAGGCGTTCGCGTGTCTGGCAACGCATCCGTGACCAAACGCTCAATCATCGCGCGGCACCCATCGGCCACGGTCATGTCGATAAGTTCGCGTTGCTTCGCAGCGGAACCTGCTTGCATCAGGCGCAGACTCAGGCGGGGAGGGCTGTCCGGCGCAACGAGACGGATCTTGGCGGGAAAAAGGGTTTCGTCAGCAGTGGTCTCGTCAGAGATCGTAGCCGCCTTGCCATTCAGTGCCCGGCTCAATCGATCGATGAGACCCTTGTCCAAGAGCATGTCTTGAAAACGCTGGAGGTCGCGGGCACGGAGCGCGACATCCACGAGGCCAGTGAAGGGTTCGGGCGGCAACGAAGCTCCGTCCCTCCTGACCGGCAAGAGCGGAGCCGAGATGATGCGGAGGGAATTCCAGCGTTTCTCCGGGCGCTTAGCGACCTGCCGGCACGCTTCCTCGAAAACTGGCACGATCGGATCCTGGGAAATACTGTTGCCATCTATGAACGTCGCGGATCCTTTTTGAGTCGGGATGGTCTGGGCCTTGAAAAATGGAGCCGAAGCACACGCGCACATCAGGGCGTCCACAACCGGCGTTGCGGCAGGCAGCGATTCCAGTTTGCCCGTTCCGAGATTCGCAGCAATGGGAGCAACGATGATCCTGTTGGCGTCGCTTCGGCCCTCATCGTAGTCGGCGAGGGATTTTCTGTTCTGAATTTCCCCCGGCCCCGTGCTTTCTCCCTTCAAAGCACGGCGCACGCTTTCGTCGAAACGAAACTCTCCATAATACCCCGGGTCAAAACTCTGCACCAAAGCCTCCTTGAGTGCGTGGGAGTCTCCGAGATCGCTGAAAATCTGGAAGTGTTTGAGCAGGTTGCTGAAGGCATTTTTTCGGAAAAAAAGAGTGCCCCATGCAAACAGTCCAACCCCGCTCCCGAGGAAAAGCCCCGCCTCCGCCAAGATGATCTCCGTCCAGAATGGCCACAGGAGAATCGCCAGTCCGCCGAGGAGCAGACCCGGAATCGTGGCCAAGCCCAATGCCAGCGGCAGGAAGCCGAGCAGAAGCCAGACTGTGTAGTCCCTCGCCTGCCTCAACCAAGCTCCCCGTTTGAAAATGATGTGGCCGGCCTCGACGCCGGCAGTGGCTTTTCCAGCTTTGATCCCCAGAAGATCCTTCAATTGGACACCTGCCACGAGGCCCACTGGCATGGCGAGGGCGAAAATATTCCGCGCGACCAGCCCCCAAAGCGTCAGCAAAAGCCCCCCGCGCTTGCGCCAACGCGCGGTGACGGCCATCTCACCCGCCGCGTTCCATCCCATCAGAACCCGCGTAAGCTGCGCGATCAACTTCACAGTGATCTTGACCCGTAGCAGGTGATCGAAAAGGCGAATCAATCCCGTCCGGCTCGCCACGGCCTCACGCCGACCTTCCCGCTCCTCTTGAAAATGTCGCGGGAGTTCGACCGGCTTCAACGCATGGGAGGAGTTGGTCTCGAGGGGGTCTGGAAAAAACCCCTTCAGCACCGTGTTGGGCGCATTGCGAAATGCCTCCAGCAATTCGCAAAATCGCGCAACCTGAGCCTCCTCGGTCTCTTTCTCGGACCTGCCAGATCCCGATCCCGTCGTGAGCACGTCGCCGAGGATCGTGGCGGTAATCGCCCCCACCGACAGTCCTGCCACCATATCCGGTGCCCGCCGGCGCGTCACGAGAAGCGCATGAACCAACCCCATGTGCAACACGGTATCGAAGCCTGCCCCAGGGAAAGAAAATACCCGGAACGGCTGCTGGCTCACAGTGACCGGCAGTTCGCAATTCTCGGGCAGCGGAGATAGTGGTTTTTCCATAAACGGAAGGGCAAAGCTTAAAGACTGTTCAGCTTAAACGGAGCCTTCCGGTTTCGACAAACCCGAAAAACCAGGAGCGACAGGAAGTGGGCTAAAAAAACGGATGCTTCCTGGCCTCGGATAAAAAATCTCCTCCGGCGACAGCCCGCAAATCATGGCAGATCTCCGTTCGAAATTCGCCAAATGACCTCTCGGTTCCCGTCTCAGGCGCTTTCGGCGATTGCCGAAACCGCTTGATGGGGAATTCCTGTCCGAATGGATGTTTCTTCGCTGGTTTCAGTGGGGCAGAATTTTTTTAAACGGCCAGGCCGTTTGATCATGAAGCCCAGGCTTGGCCGCGAAGCGGACTTCTCTGGGTATTAAAATTATCCGATCAACTCCAATGTGGGTTGCATGAGAGATCGGGAGTCGCCTACGACGAGCTGCCTTTGGGGAGTGATGCCGCCCGCTTCGGGGTTGATCGCTTGTTCGGGGAACCCGGCGTAGGCTTTCGCCGAGGCTCAGGCCAACACCGGGCTGTATGATGTAACGGCTTTGCCGTAGCGCCCTCACCCGATATTCCCAAACGCGTCCTCCCACTGCCCTCCCTGCTGGTCGGTTGTCAGGATTCGCTCAGGTCACAGAAAATGGCATGTCGTTGCGCACCTCGAATTGGGCCAAAAAAATGTTGAACGCATCTCCCGTCTTCATTCCGAGCCGCAAAAATCTTTTCAGCCCGTTTCAAACGATCCGTTGGAACTCGCGCGCGAAAAAGAGTGGAATCAGCCACCGTTCAAATACGCTCAAAAGTGCCCAAAGCTCAAAGGTTGGGTTTTTCGCTACTCCAGACGGGGCATTCGGTATCGAAGCCTGCCCTAGGGAAAGAAAACACTCGGAGCGGCTGCTAACTCACGGTGACCGGAAGCTCTCAACCCTTGGGAAGCGGAGTTGGTGTTTTTTCTCGGTTGCTCAGATGCCAAGGCGCACTCTGCGGAATTACTCTATGCCCATCGCCGACCTCTTCCCAGGGCTTTTTGCCCAGTTCACCCGCACCGCGCACTTTGATGACAAGACGATTGCGGCGGTTGAAAAACTCGTCGTGCGGAAAAACGACAATGCGTATATCAAGTGCCTCGTCAGGCAGAAGGAAGTGCTCGCGAAGCCTGAGGAAATCATTCGCCAACTCTGCCTGCACCAGCTTCTGCACCGTTACAAATATCCGCTTTCGAGGATCCAGATGGAATATCCGGTCACGTTCGGACGAGACACCTCGAAGCGGGCGGATATCGTGATCTTCGACGCTGATCGGCCGACCGTTCCTTACATCATCATCGAGGTGAAGCAGGCTACGGCTAAAGGCGGCAAGGAGCAGCTCAAGAGCTACACCCACGCGACCGGTGCGCCGCTTGCCGTTTGGAGCGACGGCACGCAGGTCATCGTCTGGCACCGGAAAAACCCGAACTATTTCGAGGAAATCCCAGCCCTCCCCGGTGCGCATGAGACGATTAAAATGATCGCAGGGCAGCCGTGGACGATTGACACGCTTTTGGAATACCAGAAACAACGCGACGCCGAGGGAAGTAAGGGCCGCAGTCTCCGCCAGCTTATCGAAGATCTGGAAGACGAGGTGCTCGCGAACGCAGGAGTTGATGTCTTCGAGGAAGTTTTCAAACTCATCTTCACGAAGCTCTATGACGAACTCTCCTGCTACTCGGATTTCTCCCCGCACCTCCGCTTCCGTAGTCTTCCTGCGCTCTCAACCCGTGCAAACCATTTTGAAGTATTGCCAAGAAGGCAACCAACATCCCCGGTTCAGCGAGAACAACCTCATGGAGATTCCATTTCCCGACGGGCTCGTAAGGCACAGCGAAGTCATCATCGCCCAAATCCGCCAAGCCCACCTCGCGCGCTAAAGAGCCCAAACGCTGCTTGTCAAAGCTAAGCGCGCCGTCGAAGTGGCGATTGAAGAGGGCGAACCCGCAGCGATGAAACTGATTGCATCTGATGGCTGACAAACAGTTTTTGATTTTCTGCGATGAGTCCGAAGCCAGCGGACGCTACTTTTCGAACTTCTATGGGGGCTTGTTGGTCGGCTCGTCCCAGTATCAGCGGGTCACGAAGAAACTTAATACTCTCAAGAAGTCTCTGAACCTTCATGGCGAGGTGAAGTGGTCGAAAGTCACGGGGCCGTATCTGCAGAAGTATGAAACTCTGGTGAAGTGCCTTTTCCACGAACTGCGGCAAGGGCATCTCAAGATGCGGATCATGTTTCGCCAGAACACCCATGTTGCCACGGGGCTGACGGACGACCAGATCGAGGGTTCCTATTTCCGCCTCTACTACCAGTTCATCAAACACGCGTTCGGCTTTCAGCACCGGGTGGAAGGATCGTCACGCGCGTCATTGCGGCTTTTCTTCGATTCATTCCCGGCCACACGCGAGGAGGCGCAGCAATTCAAAGGCTTCATTCACGGTTTGGGACAGTCGCCCGAATTTCGCGAGGGAAATGTCTTTCTGAAAGCGGAAGACATCGCCGAGGTGAGATCGCACGAGCATGTGCTGCTCCAGATGCTCGACATTGTTCTGGGTTCGGTAAATTTCAGGCTGAACAATCTGCACAAAGAAAAGCCGCCCGGTTCACGGCGGCGAGGCAAACGCACGGTGGCGAAGGAGAAGCTCTACAAGCTTATCCTGTCCGAAATTCACACACTCTACCCTCGTTTGAACATCGGCATTTCAACGGGAACGCCCGGCGGCGCACCCCAACGTTGGGGCCATGCCTACAGGCACTGGCGTTTCATCCCGAGTAAATTTCGATACGATGGGGCTCGATCAAAAAAAGGGGGCCCCGCCCAGCCTACATAATTCCCCAACGCGGAGCGTTAGGATTCGGCTGGCGCAGGGCCTTGGAACACTTTCGGCCAAGTGCATTTTTCTGTCAATCACGGATTCTTTGTCAGAACCGTCGATTCGACGAACGGCTCGGCGAGCCATCCGTGCGCCGCATCGGTTTGTTCGATTTTTTTAAACCGATGTGATGTCTGGTCGGCGGGATCGTCTTTAGTATCAATCCTCAACCACCAGCTCCTTTCACCTCAAATTTGTCAAAAATTCGTTTTGGGTTCAGTCAGTTGTGGGGCATCATCGTTCCACCGAAAACGGTATCAAGCGACGGCATTGCAGGCGAAAAATGGGGTGGTTACCCCATGCTCGTTTCGGATGTGGGGGTGGTAGGTTAACGTCGAATATCTTGATAAGGCGCGGTTGAGCAGAGACAACCTAGGCCGATGTTACGTTCCATGCCCGATTTACCGATCTCCAATCCAGCACCTGAAAAACGCGATGGCATTGCCATCATTGGAATGGGGTGCCGGTTTCCAGGGGGCGTTAATGACACGGCGGCTTTTTGGAAGTTGCTTGTCGAAGGGCGTGAGGGAGTTTGCGATGTGCCTGCGGATCGCTGGAATGCGGAGCGGTTTTATGATGCCGAGCCAGGATTGATTGGAAAGTCCGTTGCGAAGCGCGGTGGGTTTCTGGATGCGATTGATCAATTTGATCCGCAATTTTTCGGCATCTCACCCCGCGAGGCTCCTTACATTGATCCCCAACAGCGGCTCCTCCTCGAGACCGCGTGGGAAGCTATTGAGCACGCTGGGATGATTTTGGATTTTGAGAAGGGCACGGATATCGGCGTGTTTGTTGGCATCTCCCACAACGATTATCAGGGCCTCCAGCACACGCCTACGGATCGCACCGGCATCAGCGCGCACACGCCCATTGGCAGTGCCCATAGCATCGCGGCGAACCGCGTTTCTTATTGCCTGAACCTGAGCGGACCAAGCATCGCGATGGACACGGCCTGTTCCTCCGCACTCACTGCCGTCCATGTCGCCTGTGAACACATCCATGCGGGACGCTGCCGGAGTGCGCTGGCTGGCGGAGTGACCGTAATGATTACACCGGATGGATTTATCGGATTTTCACAGGCCGGGATGTTATCGCCTGAGGGCAAATGCAAGGCGTTCGATGCGTCGGCCGATGGATTTGTGCGCGGAGAAGGTGCCGGGATGGTTCTCCTGAAGCGGCTCTCCGATGCCGTGGCCGATGGGGATACGATTCACGCAGTCATTCTTGGCTCGTCCGTCAATCAGGACGGGCATACCAATGGAATTTCGCTTCCCAGCCCGGAGGCCCAGGCGCGACTCGTGCGCGAGGCGTGTGTGGATGCGGGAGTGGAACCCTCGCAGATCGGCTTTGTGGAGGCTCATGGGACGGGCACCGCCGTGGGTGACCCGATCGAGGCCACTGCTTTGGGCGAGGCGCTGTGTGCCGACCGGCCAGCAGACGAACCGCTTCTCGTCGGTTCGGTGAAAACCAATCTCGGCCATCTCGAAACCGCCTCGGGTATTGCCGGTTTGATCAAGACGGTCCTTGCTCTTAAGCACAAACAAATCCCCCCGAGTCTGCACTTTCAAACCCCCAATCCGCATATTGATTTTGAAGCGTTGAAGTTGCGTGTTCCGGTGGTGATGGAGCCATTTCCTGCCAAGCCTGGCTCGCGGCGTATCGCCGGAGTGAATTCTTTTGGATTTGGTGGCGCGAATGCCCACCTCATCGTGGCGGAGGTGCCGGAAAAGGTTTCTGCGAAAACTACCATCCATCTGTCACCCGGCGGGAGGGCCTGGCCGATCATGATTTCGGCGCGCTCGGAGGCCGCGCTCCTGCTCTCCGCCGCGCAACTCGGGCATTGGATTGAGAAACATTCGATGATGAACGGGAGTTCTCCTCTTCTCGAGGATCTGACCTATTCCCTCGGCGCCCGTCGCAATCACCACTCTCACCGGCTCACGATCACGTCCGGCTCCATGGCGGAGGTTTCAGAAGAGCTGGCGGCGTTTTCAAAAGGCGAACCGATGACGAAAGGCCGCGTGTCTTTCACGCCACGTCGCGAACACGCGGCGCGCGTTGGTTTTGTGATGAGCGGCCAAGGCACTCAGGCTCCAGGAATGGGAATGGAGCTCATGCGCCAAGAACCGGTGTTTCGCAAAATGCTCGAAGACTGCGAGCAGGCCATGCGGCCCTTCGCGCGCTTTTCTCTCATTGAGGAACTGGCTCGCCCGGAAGCCACGTCGCAAATGCACCGCACGGAGATTTCTCAGCCCGCTATTTTTGCAATCCAAATGGGGCTCGCGGCCCTTTGGCAATCCTGGGGTATTGTGCCAACCGCGGTGATGGGTCACAGCGTCGGAGAAATTGCAGCAGCCTGCGTGGCCGGAATTCTCACTCTGGACGAAGCCGCTCAGATTATCGTGCTTCGCGGACGATGCATGGATGACCACATGCCCGACGGGGGAGGAATGCTGGCAGTTGG
>JBBRHN010000078.1:0-8699 GCA_038222685.1 Chthoniobacterales bacterium
TGATTTTGTGCCAGCGATTGTTGTTGGACGAGCAGAAATTCCGCAGGTTTCCGATCCACGAAGTGCTCCTGCCTTATGACGGCGTGGTGAACATCATTCGGCGAGGCGACTTCAAAAAGCTTGACCAGGAGCTTGAGACGGGGTGGAAGCGGGGGATGTATAACTTCGAAAAGAGCATTGCGTTGCGAGCCGACGAGGGGTTTCGGAGCTCGAGCGGACCCAGCGCGACCGGGTTCTCGTGGGAGGAAGTGGCGGAGTATCTCGAAGTCCAACCGGAGGTGACACGATGAATCTCACGGACATTAAGGGTATTCTGAACTTCTCGTCGTTTCGTCCCGAACCCGATGATCCTTCGGCCGGTTGGCGCAAGCGGTTTCCGAGCCACAGGTCGGTCTTCATCGGCATCGGAAAAGCATCGATTTCCTGGCGCGCGATTGGAAAGAATGGTAAAGCAACCGAACCCGAAGTCGTTCGCGGTGACACAAAAGAGGCGCTCACGCAGGCGGCATCTCAGCTTCGTGAATTGACCGATGACGGGTGGTGTGCTGTGTCGCTCAATACTCGCTATGTGATCAGTCTTGAGACCAATCTTTCCCGGCGGCCTGGCAGCGAGGCGCTTGTGAAGGTGAACCCGCGAACTGTTTTGGGCGGACGCTACGAGCGCGGCAAGCACTACGCCGTCACACACAACCCTGAGACCAACACGAGCATCCTCTTTTCCTGCGACGAAGAGCAGACACGCAAAATCGAAATGATGGTTCGTGACCTCGGCTTCAAGGTCGGTCGCATGTGCTGCGGCACTTATGTCCTCCTGCGGCATGCGCTTGGGGTGACCAATGTGTCCAAGGGCTCGGAGAAGCCTGTGAGCACGTTTTTCATTGTGTGCTGCGAGGGCGCGGTTTCTGCCCTCGTGCAAGATCAGGATCGCTGGCTGGAGCTACGCTCACGGACGGACGTTTACGAGGACGACGTGGCGCCGATTTGCGACTTGCTTTCGCCGTTTCATTCCCGACTTGCCGCTGATATGGGCATCACGCTCGTTTGTGATGAGCCATTGCCTGATCTAGTCGAGCAACTCAAAGCGGCCATGCCCAACCGCCCCATCAACGATCTTTCGCAACCCGGGTTGTTGACCACCCTCCTGTTGCAAAACTGACTTATGCAGATCGCTTCCAAACAGATTGACGACTTCAAGACGGAGCGAAAAGACATCACTCCACCGCTTCCAGTGATTCTTCGTCTCGTGCCGCTATTGCTCTATTGCTCGATCATCGTTGCCGTCGTGCTCGGAGCGGTTTTTTTCCTGCAGCTCCAGCTCGCCATCAAAAAGCGCGAGGGGCACCGGATTGAGACCGAGAATATCGCAATTGAAACGCAGAAAACCCAGAGCGAACGAGCGGCGCTCGAGGCCGAGATCAAAAAAGCAACTGACATTGAGTCGTGGGTCGCGGGGTCGCGTCCGATCCAACCGCTTCTCGTCGAAATTGCCCGCAGCATGGGCGCGCGTTCTTCGCTGATCGACCTCCGTATCGAGCGTGATCCCGACGCGCCAGCCCAGTTGAAACTCGCGATGAAGATCGGAACCGACACCACGAAGCAGCTCGACACGACCCTCGACCGAATCGCCTCGCAAGACTACCGTACGTTCTCGCCGCAGCAGAACCTAGGACGCGGCGAACTCGACTATCGGGCCACTCTCGTGTCGAGGCAACAGAGGACACCCGATGTCGTCCCGGAGACACCCGCGCCATGAACAGCAAACATATTGCCTGCGCCATCGTTGCCGTCGTGATTGCCCTGCTTGTGCAGTTCACCCTGTGGTTTCAAAACTCCCGCAGTGCTATGCAGAGGCAGGCTGAGACGGCACAGTTTGCCGAGACCGCCGCCGCCGATCAGTTGGCCCGCGAGCGCGTTCAACTCGCCGAGCTCCGGCGTCAATCAACCGACCTCATCGGGTTTCTCAAAACCTGGCAGCCCTATTTTCAGAGCATCGACAACGCGCAGAGTGCCGAGGTCAACTACACGATGCGGGTGAAAGAGGCGAATCTTGTCAATCTTGCCCAGCGCTTCGAGTTGGGCACTGTGAAGAACAATCCGTCCATCCCGACCGCGATGCGCACCTACCTCACTTTCGAGGATGATTATCCGCGCCTCATGAACTGGCTCGGTGAACTCGAAGTCAAGATGCCCACTCTTCGAATCAGCAGCGTCCGGCTTTCGAAAGGCACCCGCCCCACGGATCTTCGCGCAGAAATCACACTCGAACATCCGCTTCTCAAGAAATGAAACCGCGCACGCTCCTCGCTCTGTTGGCAGTCTCCACCCCGGCGTTCCTTCTTGCGCAGCGGCCTGACATGCAGCCCTCCGCACGCACCTTTGTCGAACTACGCGAGGGCGAGCGGAATCCGTTTGGGCAGCAGATGACCGTTCTCCAGCCGACGGACCTCGATACGCCGGACTCCGGCGGTGAGGAGGCCCGCTTGCGTCGGCTCTTCGGCGCAATGAAAGTCTCGGGATCATCGCGGGCTGGCAAAGCGCGCCGCGTTCTCGTTGGCGGAATGATCCTCCGTGAGGGGGAGATCGTGCCATCGATTCTTCGCGATCAGCAGGAGAGTATTCGTGTTGCCTTGATCGAAGACAATCGAATCCTGCTTGCCTTTGTCGAGCGCGACGCCTCCGTCGAGGCGAGACAAATCCAGATCCCGATTACCCTCGATCCATCGGTAAGCCAGGTTCTCTTCGGCGAAGCCTTCGAAAAAATGGCCGCCATCGGCCCCGATGGCCGCAGCACGCTCGGAGAAGCTCCGGTAGTGGGTGTCGAGGAATTCATCAAAGGCAGCTCCGAGGCAAAATTCGAAAATGTGATCGACCGCACCTTCCAAATGATGGGCGAGGTCAAACATGAAAAAGAGCCTCAAAAAGAGCCTTAAATTCCCTTGCGCGGGCTTCACCTACGTCGAGCTCGTGGTGGCACTCTCCATTTCCGCAATCGTGCTCACTGCCGCCGTCATGGCTTACGGCACGATTACGCGCATGAGCGTGGTTTCGATCCGCAACGAAGTCATCCGCCTGCCCAGTGCGGCGCAGTTGAATAACTTTTACTCCCTGACGAACAGTGATCTTTCCGTTCCGCGTGCTCCGAACTACGGCACACTGGCCCAAGCCGAGGCCTTGAAAGAACGACTCTATCAAGACGTGTCGTCGGCCGCCGCCGTTTTTCTGCTTGGCCGCGATGGATTGAATACCGTGCGAAGCCAGTCCAACGCTGTCTCGGGTGACGTTCGCACAAACATGACGCCGGCTGGATTTCGCGCGCTTCTGCCAAACGCTGCCGACTTCTCCGCGACGGCGACCAACGTCATCCAAACCACCAACTCGTCGCTTTACATTCTCAACGCCTCGACGAGCACCAACCAGCTCTCGATCCGCTGCATCTACGAGACGGACTTTGTATCGATTACATCACCGCCGGGCATTTATGCGAGCGTGCGCCGCTACGACGGCTCGGCACTCACTGACTACTACCACGTTTTTTATCCGCAGACGAACAACACATTCCGCCCCCTCGGCTATGTGTTCAACCGGGCATCAGCGAACGTCACGGTGCAAAGCCCGTTCAGTCTCGTGTGGTGGCCCGATCCTTCCGTTCCCCGCCTGCCGAACACCATTGGCACAGGATCGAGTGCACGGACGGGCTATACTAACATGGCCAATCACACCTCGTTTTTCTTCGTCCTCCCGATGTTTCCCCCGCTATGAGAACCCCGATCCCTCCCGCTCGACGAGTTGAGGGCATGGTGATCGTCTTCGCCTTGCTCGTCGTGTTCGTCGGCACGATCGTGCTTGCCGCGTGGGTGCAAATCCTGGCCACGCGCGCACTGGCATCAGAGAGCGCGCTCCAAGCGCAACAACGCCGCATCGCCATCGGCAATGGACGCGCCCTCGCACGTCAGTTCGTTCTCGAACAAATGCCTGCCGGTGCGTTCGCCGTCACCAATGTAAGTGCCACGATTTCCGGCGGCTGGGGCGGTTTCTCGGTCGCCGGGGCACCGTCCGGCTTCTTAAACCAGATAAACCTCGTTGACGGAAACCTCTACAACCAGATGGGCGGTCCTGGCTTCGTGGCGAGCTTCTCCGGGAGCCTCACGGCTGGCGCGGCCTCAGAGCCGTGGACCTTTCGTGTTCGGTCGCGAAGCCCGTTCGCCGGGGGAATTCCGCTGATCATTCACAACAACGCAGTTACGAACATTCTTACGACTCTCAACGTGCCAAGGCTAAATTGGACGAACGTCGTCGGCATCTCGAATTCGCCACCCATCCCGGAGACTTGGGGCGTTAACGTGACAAATAGTTATGCGGGATACTTCTCTGGAGCCTTGAGGACGAATATCGCTGGAACCGTGTCGTTTACTAACTTTACGGGCCATACGAACGCAACGGCTTCGCGGGTCGATCTCGTCATCAACGCTCCCGCTCTCACAGGCACCGTTCGCGTGATCTACGCCAACGCGGGAGCGACTATTGCCAGCACATCTGCTCAGCCGTTTACAAACAACTCGGGGGGCACGACTTACACTAACATAACTCACACTGTTCGGTTTATTCGTATTGTTGGTTCTGCATCAGCAACAAACTTGCTCCAAGTTGTTTTTCTGCCTTCGGCGACAGCGCTTCCGCCGGTCATCCTTGAAGGCAACAATACGCGCCCCGTCAGTCTCTATGCGTTGGGACGGACCACTACCCTCACCAATACGACCTCGGGCGCCGATTGGCGGGCGTGCGTCACGCTTTCCAATGCTCCTCTGACCGTAAATACCCGCGGAACTCTGACGATGAACGGGCTTCGTACGGACTCAAGCGTTTCGGTGACTGGCACGCTTGAGTTTGCCCCGGAATTGGAGCGAGGGTTGATGGAGTATTACTCCGAGCCGATCATGTGGCTGGAGGACAACCGCACGCCATGAAGAGGAACGGATATTCGATTATTGAGGTCTTGGTCGCGGCCGGCGTGATCGCGCTTGCGGTTGGCGCGGGGGCCGTGCTGGCGCGGAGTTCGATTTTGCAAGCGGACAGCAACGCACGGGTGGCTCAAGCGGCTAATCTTCACGAGCAGGTCGCGACGCTTTATCGGCTTGGCTACGATCTTTCGGTGATCACAAATGTCCTGCCGGAAAATTTTGTAACGACCACTCCTACGGCGGCAGATACTTTCCGACTCACGTTTGGGAACGTGACCAACACAATCTCCGGCAGCGGTTCGACGAACGTCCAGATGACGAACTCCACGATGGTGTTTCAGTCGGGACTCAGAACCGACGGTTCGTTCGATTGGCGGAGCAATTCTGCCGTTCTTGTCCGCCCGACGATTCGTTGAGCGAGGGCGGCGCAGACTACACGCGCATCCGCACCATTTGCGCGGCGTGCTCTTCGTCGGAGCAGGCGGAGTTAAGCGGCACGTCGGTGGCGCCGGCGGAATCACCGACGAGCGAGTTGGCGAGCATGTAGGATTCCAGTTCTTCTCCGCTGATGTCCGCGAGCATGGTGCCGTTGACGACGACGCAAGGAGAGAGAGGCTGGCCGCTGAGTTGCTCCATCTCGAAGCGGAAATCCGGGTTTTGGATAATGTCTTTGTCGGCGAAAGGAATCTCGTATTTCGCGAGAACGGCGCGGATGCCGCGGCTCCATCCGCATTGGGTTTTGAGGTAGGCGGTAACTTGTGGTTTACTCATTTGCGGAGAACCTAGCCGGGATTGGCCGGGAGTCAATGAGCGGTATCTGTTTGCAATCGGTGGCAGGGGGATGCAAAAACGGCCCGGATATGGGGGCAACGCTGTTGAAACGGATGGGAGGCATGGTTTTTGTGCTCTTTTGCGTGGTGACGATCACGTTCTTGCTCATTCGTATTTCGCCAGGCGGTCCGTTTGATGGGGAGCGCAAAATTCCCGAGGCGATCGAGAAACAATTGCTCGCCAAATACAAACTCGATGGAACGCTTTGGCAGCAATACACGGGTTATCTTTCTGACCTTGTTCGCGGCGATCTCCGGCTCTCGACAAAATACCGCAACCGCACGGTTAACGAAATCCTCGCCCAGACGCTGCCTGTGACGCTCACGCTCGGCGCGGCCGCGTTTGTCCTCGCCGCGCTCGGTGGCATCTGGCTGGGCACGGTCGCGGCCATGCACCAGCACACGTGGCGCGATGCCGGGGCAATGCTTGTGGCACTCGCGGCGATTTCGTTGCCGTCGTATATCATCGGCCCGCTCCTCATTCTCGGTTTCGGCCTGGAACTCGGCTGGCTGCCAGTGGGCGGTTGGGGAGGTTTTTCGCATTTGATCCTCCCTGCCGTCACACTGGCTGCGCCGGCGATGGCGTCGATCGCGCGGATCATGCGCGGGAGCATGGTCGAGACGTTGCAGCAGGATTTTGTGCGGACGGCTCGGGCGAAGGGGTTGCGCGAATCGGTCGTCGTCTTCAAACACGCCCTTCGGATCGCGATTCTGCCGGTGATTTCATATCTGGGTCCGTTGGCGGCTCACCTGCTCACCGGGTCGATTGTGGTGGAGACGATTTTTAATATCCCGGGTGCGGGCGGATTTTTTGTTCAGTCGATTCTTAACCGCGATGGATTTCTCCTTGGCGGAATGGTGATCGTTTATTGCATCCTGCTCGTGCTTTTCAATCTGGCGGTAGATACAACTTACGGGTTTTTGGATCGGAGGATACGGACCAATGGGTGATCCGCGTGCATGGAGCCGTCTCATGCGACGTCCGACGGCGGTCGTTTCGGCGTTGATCATCATCGCTGTCGTGCTGGCGTGTGTGATCGGGCCGTTTTTTCTCTCGGCGTCGCTCGGAAATCCGAGCCCGAACCAATACTCGCCGCCGTCTTGGGAACATCCTTTCGGCACGGATCTCAACGGGCGCGACGTGCTCTACCGTGTGCTCACGGGAGGGCGCGTGTCGCTCATCGTGGGCCTTTGCGGTGCGCTGGTGAGCCTCGTGATCGGCACGACCTGGGGCCTCGTCGCGGGATATGTCGGCGGAAAAATCGACGCAGCCATGATGCGGTTGGTCGATATTTTTTACTCTGTCCCGCGCCTGATTTTCATTCTGATCGCGATCAACGCGTTCAACGCCCAATTGCAGGCCTTTGCGATGGAACTCCGCTGGGACTGGCTCGTGCAGTCGTCGCGCATCGCGATCCTCATCGTCACGTTGGGCGTGATCGAATGGCTGACCATGGCCCGCATCGTGCGCGGCCAGGTGCTGTCGCTTAAATCCCGCCAATTCGTCACCGCCGCGCAGGCCCTCGGGCAATCGCACTTCGTCATTCTCTTCAAACACCTCCTGCCCAACCTCACCGGCATTATTCTCATTTACCTCACGCTGACGATTCCCGCCGTGATCATCGACGAGTCGTTTTTGAGCTTTCTCGGTCTCGGGATTCAGTCCCCTCAGGCAAGCTGGGGTTCGCTGCTTGCCGACGGTGCGAGCGCGATCAATCCGGTGCGGAGTTTTTGGTGGCTGCTCGTTTTTCCGGCGGCGGCGATGGCGGTCACTTTGCTGGCACTGAATTTTTTAGGCGACGCGCTACGGGACGCGTTCGACCCGAAATCGCGCTGACTCGGGAGATTTCCAGCCCGACGCGTGCTCTGGCGGTTGACTTGCCGGGCCGGGCATTTACTGTTGCGGAGCTTTCATGAACAGGAAACGCCGACATGTTGTTTTTGTCTGCACGGGCAACGTGTGCAGAAGCCCGATGGCCGAGGCTCTTTTGCGCAAGCTTTTGGCGAAAAACGGCGATGTGACGGTCGAGTCTGCCGGCGTGAGCGCGGCGAGGGGACAGCCAGCGAGCGGGGATTCCGTGCGCGCGCTTTTGGCCGATGGGATCGATCTCAGCGCGTTTCGTAGTCAGCCATTAACGGGTGAGATTCTCGAACGTGCGACGCATGTTTTTGTCATGACGCAAGACCACTTTCGGCTCGTGGACTTGTTTTTTCCGGAATACTCACACAAAGTCTCTCTGCTCCGCGCCGACGAACCCGGCTCGCCCGACGTGCCTGACCCCATTGGTCAGGGCCGCATGGTTTACGAGCAGTGCAAACGCACCATTGAAAAGTCTCTGCCATCCATTCTCAAACGTATTCAAGAAGAACCCATGACGACCACTACAGACACACCACCCGTCACTCCCGACCTCGCCGCCGAAGATCCCGAAATCGCCGCCGCCATCGCCCAAGAGCGTCATCGCCAGTTCGAGCACATTGAGCTCATTGCCTCAGAAAACTTTACCAGCCCCGCCGTCATGCAGGCGCAAGGGTCGTGCCTCACTAACAAATACGCCGAGGGCTACCCCGGACGCCGCTGGTATGGCGGCTGCGAGTTTGTCGATATCGTCGAAACCTTGGCGATCTCACGAGCCAAGGAACTCTTTGGCGCGGATCACGCCAACGTCCAACCGCATAGCGGAAGCCAAGCCAACATGGCGGTCTATTTTTCCGTGCTCCAACCTGGCGACCGGATCCTCACGATGGATCTCGCCCACGGCGGCCACCTCACTCACGGCCACAAGGCCAATTTTTCCGGCAAACTCTACGAAGTCCACCACTACGGCGTCTCTGCCGAGACCGGACGCATCGACTACGACGCCCTCGAGCGCCAAGCCGCCGAGGTCAAGCCGAAGATGATCACAGCCGG
>JBBRHN010000079.1:0-8697 GCA_038222685.1 Chthoniobacterales bacterium
TCACCGTCCCAATATGAGTTTTTCTCGGCAAGCGTCGATTCGGTGGAGCGGGAAATGACGGAGCCATCCTGTCCGAGATAACGAGTTGTGCTCGTCAAGCGCGTGTCATAAGACGCGCAGCCGCCGAGCACGACGATGGCAAGCACTGCGGAAAGAGAAAAAAAAGTCTTCATCAGAAAGTTGCGATAAGAAAGCCCCGTCCACCGGCAACGTCAAGTCGCCATTACACGAATCAGCGAAATACCAACCGGATCACCTCGCCATTGTCCCGCGAGCTAACACTCACCTCCCGAACCCTCCCGGCGTCTTTGAGCACTGCGGCCCGGTAGGTTGCCGTATGCACCTCCTGCGGCCCGTCGCGCGCAGGAATCGCCCCACGCCAAGCCTCCGCAAGCGCATTCCATAGGCTGAAACGCACCGGCACGCGATCTGCAAGCCCCGACCAACCGCCGCCAGACATCGGGCCCGAGGCAAAAAACCGGCCGTCCCGTGTGGAAGTCGTCTCCAGCAACGGCTTGGGGAGATCCTTGAGCAGGCGAATCATCACGTTTCCCGCGATGTCATACGTGACCACCGCCTGACCCGACATCGAACCTCCGGCATGCTTCCAGAGAAACGCCGCGTTCTGATTGTGAATCGGCGCCACCCAGGAGCTTTGATCAGGAGCGGATGCGCACGAGGCCATCAGCAAGGTAAGGAACGGGACTAAGAAACGAGAGCTTTTCATGTGTTAGCTGGTTGAAGCGCAAGGCGCGGGCAGAGCGGAACAAACCGTTGAACGGTCACGATGGCATGAAACAAAACAAGCCGCCAACGAAGCGCAAACGCCGCACCCGTGTTTCCCGCGAGCACCGCATTCACGGCCGGCACGACGCCGAAAAACTCCCGCGGACTCAGCACGGTTTCGATGAACTCGTGCCGATACCACGCCTTCACAAATCCCAGATACAATGCGATCACTTTCTCAAGGCGTTTGGCGTGATTCGCAAAAAGCCGCGATGCGCGCCGGGGATCCTTCAGCGCGGCGTCAATCGCCGTCGCTGCATGATCCGCTCCGAGGATCGCCAAAAAAACACCACTGCTGAAAACCGGATCGATAAAACCCGCCGCGTCGCCAGCCGTGAGCCAGCGCGGCCCGCACAGCTTTGTATTTTTGTAGGAATAGTCACCGCTCGCATAAACAGGCGTCGCGCGCTCGCTCCCTCCCATACGCTCCGCCATCAACGGCAACGCTGCCATGCTTGACTCGAGGCATTCTTCCGGACTCCGCTTCTCCATGCGATACGTTGCGGTGTCCATTACAACTCCGACGCTCATTTTGGTCTCCGAGAGCGGAATCATCCAAAACCAACGATCCTTCGCCCTAACCATTCGCGTCAACGTCCCGTCAATCCCCGCCGGACGCGCAACGTTTTCATAGTGCGCATACACCGCAATTTTATCGAGCCCGGCGTAGTTGCGTTTACTGGAAAATTTCCCAGCGAGCAACGCGTTCCTGCCCGTGCAATCAAGCACATAACTGGCCGTCACCGCTTTGCGATCTCCCTCCGGTTGAATCCGCGCGAACGCTTCGAAAAAATCCACCGCAGCCACCGGCGTCTCCTCGCGCACGTCAACCCCGCACCCGCGCGCATGGTCGAGAAGAAGCTTATCGAACTCCGCCCGCGGCACTTGAAACGCCGAGTCGCTCACCGGGCGGTAGCCGTCCTTAAAATAAAACCGGGATTCCGACCCGCCACACCCGGCCGCAATCTCCGCGCCAAACTTGCGCATAAATCCCGCTCCTTCAATCGCCGGGAGCACTCCCGATTTTTCAAGCGTGACCATGCTCCGTGGAAGGAGCGACTCGCCGATGTGGAATCGAGGAAACTTCTCCTTCTCGAACACCACAACCCGCCGACCCGCACGCGCCAGTAACGCCGCAGCCGTGCTGCCAGCCGGACCGCCGCCGAGCACAGCCACATCGAAATCCGGTTGGTCGCTGTTTTTGTTCATCGAACGCTCCCTTTCATTGGCCACAGATCGCCATCCGTCAACAGGGAAACGTCCCAGCCTGCGCGCCTGCGGCGATCTCCCGCACCGCCTCGACCGTCTCAACGCCCTGGAGCGCCGCCCGCAAACGCGCCCCCGAGGGCATTCCCCGCGTGTAGGCCATCAACCGCGCGCGCATTGCCCGCATCGCCAAATCCTCGCGCCCATCCCACCACTCCACTTCCTTTTCGCAGTGATTAATAATGAACGCCCACTTGTCAGCGCTCGACACCGCCGCCGCCGGCGCTTGTCCTGCCAGTGCCGCTCCAATCTCGCGAAAAATCCATGGATGGCTCATCGCCGCCCGCCCGATCATCAGTCCCGCCACGCCCGTCTCACGCAGCCGCTCAAGCGCGACCTCCGCAGAATCGATATCGCCGTTGCCGATCACTGGCACAGCCACCGCTTCGGCCACGTCCGCGATGACATTCCAATCCGCCGCCCCGGAGTAACCCTGTTCCTTCGTGCGGCCATGCACAGCAATTCTCCTCACCCCCTCACCTTCGAGAATCGAGGCCGTCTGCACAGCATTCACAGAGCGGCTGTCCCAACCGATTCTAATCTTCGCCGTCACCGCGACATCGCCCGCCGCCGCGACGACCTGCCTCGCCACGCGCGCCAGCAACGGACAGTCCCGCAGCAAGGCGGAGCCTCCGTTGCGAGAGACAACTTTGTTCACCGGACACCCGAAATTGAGATCGATAAAGTCCGGCCCAACCCAATCGATCACGGCCTTCACCGCCTCAGCCAGATGCTCCGGATCCGCCCCGAAAAGCTGAACCCCAAGCGGTCGCTCAGACGGCGCAAAATGCAAATAACGCTGCGTCCGCTCGTTTTTGTGCAAGATGCCCTCGGCCGACACAAACTCAGTCGTCAGAACATCGGCACCCAACGTCCGACACTGCTGGCGAAAAACCGTATTCGTTACCCCGGCCATCGGCGCGAGGAACAACAACGGCGGCACTGCGCGCTCCAGCGTCACACCGTTCCGTCAGGCGTCAGCAGCATGCTGACCTCTCGCTGCACGGCTGGGATTTGATCAAACCCCAGATGCGGATTCACCAGCACGATTGTCTCCCCGGTTCCGACGTGCTCGTAAACCAGCGCATCGTCGTCCTCGCTCGCCATCGGGCGCAGCACGCGTTTGCGTTCGAGCATCAACGCGAGAATGTATCGCACATTCACATAAACAGGATTGTTCTCGCTCACCAATCTCCGCAAAAGCCCCTCCGCATCATCTCTCGGGAGCGGCTCAGGTGCAGCCGGGGCCGGTGGTTCGTATTTCGATCTCCAAAACGAAAACGGCTGCACGTTGTCGTTGCGCGATTCCCACGCCTCCTCCGAAAGATCCTCCCGCCGGAACCCCTCCCCATCCCGCACCAGCATGGTGAAAAACGTCTCTCCGGGCTCAAAATCCCGCCCTGTCCTCGCGCATGTGTGCGCTCTCGATTTGATTTCCCAGTCTGCTTGCATCGTTAAAATCCCGGTATCTTCAGCTTTGGCAAATCGCGGTTCGTCGAACGCAACCACAACAGGCCAAGCCCAATCAGAAAAAAGAAAATCATCGGTCCCCACGCCGCCATCCCGGGCGAAATTCTCCCCCCCTTGCCGAGCGCAACAAAAAGACTACTCAAAAAAACCAGCGAGAAAAACAATCCGATGGCCACCGCCACTCCACCAAGAATTCCCCGCCTCGAATAGACAATCCCCATCGGCGCTGCTAAAAAAATCACGATGAGGCACACCCACGGCAACGCGTAGCGATACTCCAAGTGCGTCCGATAAGGCGCGAGCCGGATCTCCGGAAAATCCGAGTTGAACTTCAAATAGTCCTTCAATTCCGAAATCGAAAGGTAGTCCGGGTTCATCACCGAACTCGAAATGCGCCAAGGCGTCTCGCTCCATCCGGAAATCACCAACTCCGGGCTCAGCTCAGACTTTGTGATGTCACCCTCCTTATCCATCTCGACATACTTCACTTGCTTCAGCGTCCATTCGCGCGTGTTCGGATTGAAAAACGCCTCGCGCGCATACCACTGGCGAAGGAAGTCGCCCGCAGCGTTTTGATCGATGATCTGCACGTCCTGGAGCATGTTTTTCTCAAGCCGAATCGCACGGATAAACCACGTGCGCAAATCCTGCCTGTTGCGAAAAAGATGCCCGCGAATCGCCCGCTCTTGCTTCACTCCCCGCTTGATGTCGCGCATCATTTGCTTTTTCGAAGCCGCGGCGTGCGGCCCACCCTCGGAATTAAAATGCCACGTCACCCCCGTCAGCAGAAGTCCTACGATGATGAGCGGCATCAAAATCCGCGTCACGCTTAACCCTGCTCCCAGCATCGAGATAATCTCGTTCGACCTCGACATCGCCGTCAGCGAATACAATAGCGCCAGCAACGAGCCAATCGGCAGGCAAATGATAATGATCGCCGGAATCTGCGAAGCATAATACTCCCACAACACCGTAAATCCGGCTTTCCCCTGGATAAAATCCGGAAGGTTATCGCTCAGGTCAAAGATGAACCAAATTCCGATGAATCCGAGGAAGCAATACAGAAACGGCGTCAGAAATTTCTGCAGCACATAACGATCCAGGATCGTCATCAGGCACCGTAGCTTTTAGTGAACTTCTTCCGACTCTCCTCTTCCGGTGCCGGTGCCAGCTTCGCTGCCTCCTCCACAGGTGCCGCGACCGGCGCGCTCGCCTCAGCGACCGCAGGCGGCTGAGACGCGGGAACAGCCGGCCCTCCAGCGGCCTGGACAAACGCCAAGTGCAAATCCGCGAGCACACGACTCAGGATTTCGCCTTCTTCCTTGTTCAAATTTCCACGCGTCTTCTCGTGAATCATCTCCAGTTGGTCGATAAACATCCGCGCGACTTCGAGATTCACCTCGGGTTCGCCCGTTTGCGGATTGGGAATTCTCCCGAGAAACATAGCCGCCTGCTGGGCCTGCATCATAACGAACTCGATGAATCGCTGGGTCATTTCACCGAGCTGTGGGGATTTTTGGATTTCAGGCATAATAATTTTATTCAGTTTTCGCAGCGTCTTTTTTGGCCGGCGGAAGCACGACCGCTTCGACGCGCGCGGGTGTGTCGAAATACTTTGCAGCAACTTTGCGCACATCGTCGAGGGTGATTTTTCCGATCTCCTCCTCGCGGTGCAAATAAGAGTCCCACCCGAGGCCCATCAATTCATCGACACCACAAGCCGCCGCAAGGCTTGCGTTGGCCTGGTTGCGAATTGCCTCACCGCCGAGCAGCTTTTTCTTCGCACGGGAAAGCTCCTCTTCCGTCAGCCCGTCTTTGGCCAAGCCGGCAATCTCTGATCGAAACTCGGTTTTTACCGCCTCAACTTTCGCGGGATCAGTTCCGAGATAGAAAATAAACGCCCCCGGCGCGAGGCCGTAGAACTGCGCGGCACCCACAAAATACGCGAGCCCCATCTTTTCGCGGATACGGTTGAAAAACCGTGAACCCAGATCGTTCGACGCCTCATTGATCAACTCCATCGCCGCCCGGTCCTCACCCGACGCCGTCGTTCCCTGAAACCCAACCATCACGATGGCCTGTTGCTTTTCCAGATTCGCCGACACGGTTTGCGTCATCGTCAGCGGTATCGCCGCCGCCACTTCCGCAAAAGCCAGTTCACCCGACGGCAGCTTGGCCAAATATTTTTCGACCAGCGTTTTCACTTCTTCCGCCTTCACGTTGCCGAACACGGAAATGACTCCGTTTTTGGCGACCGCGAATTGCTTGTGAAACTCCTTAAGCTTCGCAGGCGTGAGCCCGGCGACCGCCTCCGCGCTGCCGGAATTTCTCAACCCATACGGATGCGTGCCGAACAGCGTCTCGCGCACAAGATTCCGCGCGACCGAAGTCGGTTGCTCGCCCTCGGCCTTGATCACCGCCAACTGCGTGGATCGCTCCAACTCGACCTCGCGCGCAGGAAAAATCGGATTCGTCAAAACATCGGCCAAAATCTCCAAACCGACGCCCACATCGGCCTGCATCACATTCACCGAGACGCTGAAGCTGTTGTTTGCATTGTCCGCGCCGATGCTGCCACCGACGTTTTCGATGCTCTCGGCGATTTGCTCGGCTGTGCGTGTTGTCGTGCCTTTGAGAAGCGACCGCGCGAAGAGCGATGTGATCCCGTTCGTCTCTTTCGTCTCTCCCAACAAACCTCCGCGAAACACCGCGTTCATCGAAACCAACGGCAACCGCGGATCTTCACGCACAAGAAGCCGCAGCCCGTTTAAGAGCGTGAACTTCTGGATCTCCGGCGCTTTCACCGCTTCCTCCGTTGCTGCTTTTTTTGCAAGGCTGCCGGGCGGGTTGAGCGAAGTGGAATTGATGCGATCCGCACGAAGATACTCTCGGGCCACACGCTTGATGTCCTCAGGCGCCACCGCCGCGACGGATTCCAAATAGTGCTTACTGAAATCCAAGTTGCGCGTGAGCAACCAGTTCGAGCCGAGATCGGACGCCTTGCCGCGCGCCGTCGTCATGCCGTTGAATTGATTCGACAACAACGAACGCTTCGCCCGTTCAAGCTCGGCGGGCGTCACTCCGTCTTTTTTTACGCGCTCCAAAATGGCCAGTGACTCTTTCTCCACCGCCTCGCGTTTGTCCGGGTCCGTCACCGCTTGGATCACAAACACGCCCTCGCTTTGCATCGAAAACATCCCCGCGTCAATCGAGTGCGCGAGTTGTTTGCGTTCGCGGATTTCCTGATTGAGAGCCGACGTCCGCCCCGATCCCAAAATGTCGCCGAGCAAATCCAGAGCGGGCGTATCGGGGTTCGTCATCCCCGGGATTCGCCACGCCAACGCCGATCTCGACAGCTCCGTCGGGAACTCCTCATGCGCGTCGCGGCGCCCCAGTTGAGGCGGCTCCGTCTTCACATAAACCGGATCCAACGCCTGCCGCGGCTGCGTGTCGAACGCCTTCGCCAGTTGGTCGCGCAGCGCCGCCCCATCCACATCGCCCACGACAACAAACGTCAGATTATTCGGGACGTAGCGCGCCTTGTAGTAGTCCACCACGTCTTGGCGCGTGAGCTTGTTGTAAACATCCAAATACCCGATCACCGGATGCCGGAACGGACTCTCGGCGAAAACCGTCCGCAACATGAGCTGTGAACTTTGGCGGTTTGGATCATCAAATCCCATCGCGAACTCCCGCCTGATCACTTCCTGCTCCTTCGTGTATTCTTCCTCGGGCAACGTCGCGTTTGTCATCGCATCCGCAAGAATCGCCACCGCCTCCGACGCGCCGGCTTTCGGCACGTCGATCCAGTAAACCGTGCGATCGAACGAAGTGTAGGCATTGATGTAGCCTCCCTGCTCCTGCACTTGGCGCGCAATCGAGCCCGGCGGACGCGTCGCCGTGCCCTTGAACAACATGTGCTCCAAAATATGCGAGAGCCCGGCCCCCATCTTCGCTCCCTCGTGGATGCTCCCCGTCCCGCACCATGCCTGCACACTGGCCACAGGTGCGCTGCGATCCTCCTCGACTATCAACGTTAAACCATTGTCGAAATTAAAAACCTCCGCCCGGCTCGACGGAAGCACCGGAGTAGAGGATGGCTTGGCTATGGCGGGTGACAACGAAAGGGCAATCGAGGCGGACATTGTATATAGGAGAGACTTCATTCACCCGTTCCGACCCTGTCGGACCCCGGATTGTTCAAAGGATTTTCGTCAGGTTGAAACGGCGCGACGAACGCCTCTTGGAAATCATAGTGCCCGCGAAAGTCTTTCAGCGCATCGTCGTCCGTCTTTCCAAAGACCCCCGCCTGCACCAAATTAAAGACCATGTGACCGATGTCCTCGCACGATTTGACCCCCCAATAATCCAGCACCGTCAACGTCATCGGACCAAACTCGTCGAGCGCATGAATGCGAAAACCCTCGACCAGCTCCACCGCCCCAACATGCCCGGTCAGCTCTTTTTTTTGCTTTTTCCGCCGCTTCAAAGTCGCCTCCAGCGCGTCGCGCAAAAATGCGTAAGCCTCGATATGATACCGCCTGTCCTCGCGGGAAAGCGCCTCAACTGCTTCTTGAAATCCAATAGTCTGCATGTGTGGGTTAACGCTCGGCCGCCGCTGGCACCTCCGATTGCGCAGCCCCCGCGTTTCTCCACTGCATGGTCCCGAGTCCCAGCAAAAAGATCACTACGAATCCTGCGACAATCGCCTGTTCCCGGCGAGTCAGCTCAAACATCCACGCACATTATCGCCTTTCCGTCCGCGTGCAAGTGGCTTCCACTTCTCTTTCACCCATTCCTGAAAAGCCTCTCGGAGCAGATCCGAAAAATCCGAACCCCACACATTGGTCGTGGGGATCGGGAAAATTGGTCGGTCTTTTTTGAAGATCGCGAGGACTGTCTCCAGAAGGCATCCCATCGCGTGAATGGGACCGTCAACCCCGGCGAAGCGAGACAGGTCAAAGACGATCTCCCGAGCTTGCGTGCTTTTGGATCATAGGCGGCGATGGTATTCGTCTCGCCTGTGTTCAGGAGAGTCATGCAGGAACGGATGTGGCGTGCGTATTGGGCGAGCAGGAAATACTTCCTGGCCGAGGCCGGCGCGTTCACGGGCCATGGCCGGATCTCGAAAGAAATTCACTTAATGTCAATAAACCATGCCTGACCCCTCCACTC
>JBBRHN010000080.1:0-8587 GCA_038222685.1 Chthoniobacterales bacterium
GGAACGGCCAGCGTGCGACCCTCGCGGACTTCCGCCATCGCTTTACCAATCGCAACGGTGCATCGGTTGCTCTTCGGCGCGGTGGCGAGATAAACGGCGGCGTGCGCAAGAATCAACGTCGCCTCTGGCATCCCCACAAAATCCGACGCATCCTTGGCCGCCATCGCCACGACAAGCGCCTGCGAGTCGGCCATGCCGATATCCTCGCTTGCACAAATCACGATGCGTCTCGCGATAAATCGCAAGTCCTCCCCGGCGTGGATCATTTTCGCCAGCCAGTAAAGCGCGGCGTCCGGATCGCTCCCTCGCATGCTTTTAATAAACGCGCTGATCGTGTCGTAGTGCGCATCGCCGGTCCCGTCATAAACGACCGCTTTTTTCTGGATGCTTTCCTCGGCGGCTTCGAGCGAAACCAAACGAACGCCGTCTTCTCCGGCGTGTGTGCTCAGCGCCGCGATCTCAAGGGCATTCAGGCACTTTCGGGCATCGCCATCGCTCAGGCGGGCCAGGTGCGCCGCGGCCTCAGGCGCGAGGACGATCCCGAGTTCGCCCAGTCCCCGTTCCGCATCCGCAACCGCCGCAGCCATGATCGTCTGCAACTCCGCCTCCGACAGCGGCTCCAATTGAAAAACCTGAGAACGTGACAGCAACGCGCTGTTAATGCTGAAGAAGGGATTCTGTGTCGTCGCGCCGATCAGACGGATCAGCCCGTTCTCGACCTCAGGCAGGAGCACGTCCTGTTGCGATTTACTGAAGCGGTGAATCTCGTCGATGAAGAGAATCGTTTTTCTCTCACGCCGGAGCATGGCCGCGGCAGCCAGCACGCGGCGGATGTCCGCCACGTTGCTCTCAACGCCGCTCAGCCGCTCAAACCGTGCGCCCGTCGCTCCAGCGATCACCTCGGCGAGCGTCGTCTTCCCTGTCCCTGGCGGGCCAAACAAAATCAGCGACGAGATCCGATCCGCCTCAATCGCGCGCCGGAGAAGTTTGCCCGGCCCGAGGATGTGCGCCTGCCCAGTGTATTCCGCCAACGTGCGCGGCCGCATCCGCGTGGCCAACGGTGCGTCCGTTTTCAATACGTCGTCAGGGGCTGCAAATAAATCCTCCACGCCCGCGAGTATTACGGGTTTTTCTCGCAAGCCAAGGCACGAAGGGCATACTGGAAAATCTTATGACAATTCTCGCGTGTCTCGATACCAGCTCTGGTGCGCAGCGTGTGCTCGATCAGGGAAAATTGCTTGCCGAAGGTTTCAATGCGAGCCTGTCACTTCTCCACGTCATCGAGCCCGTCGCTACCTATGTGCCTGTCGGAGCGTCAATGGACGTCATCGCCACGACCCCGCTCGACATCGACCCCGACCTCACGCAAGTCGCGACCCAGCGACTCGAAAAACTCGCAGGCCCCCTTCGTGCCGGCGGGCGCGACGTTTCTTGCCAAGCCGTTCTAGGCATGGCCGTCGACGAGATCGTCGAACGCGCAAAAACTCTCCATGCAGATTACATCATCCTAGGTTCCCACGGCCACGGTGCCATCTTCCACCTCTTCAGCGGCAGCGTCGTCAACGGCGTCCTCAAGCACAGCCCCGTCCCCGTTCTTGTCGTTCCTGTCAAGGATTGACGTCAAGGTTGAGAGGTGTGACTCGCAATCGTATCTGGAAAACGATTGCAAAAAAGCCAGAGGCTTTACAGCCTATAGCCGGTGGTTGAGCGCAGCGATACCACCGGTCCTTTCCGAACGTCAACCGCATCCCGGCAGGGATGCCAGCCTCGTTCCGCTATGCCATCAACGCACACCAGCCTCCATTACCACCTCATCTTCGCTACCAAAAACCGCGATCCCTTGCTCCTGCCGGAATGGAGACCACGCCTTCACGAATATCTCGGAGGCATCGTGCGTGGACTTGGCGGCGTGCCGCAGGGTGTCGGTGGGGTGGCAGACCACGTTCATTTGTTGGTCGGTCTGAAATCCTCCCATTGCCTCTCGGATTTTATGCGGGAGCTTAAGAAAGCTTCTTCTATCTGGGTTGGAGAAGAGATGCGTGTTCCGGACTTTCGTTGGCAGGAAGGATATGGCGCGTTTACCGTGAGCCCGTCAACCCGCGCGGCTGTGCAAACGTATATTGCGCACCAAGAGGAGCATCATCGCACAAAAACGTTTCGCGACGAACTCGTCGAATTCCTCGAAAAATCGGAGGTGGACTACGACACTCGGTATTTGGACTGATCCCGACTACTGCCACCCCGCCGGGGTGGGCTCTTTTTTTGATTGGTTCCGGTGGTGGTGCTTCGCTCAACCACCGGCTACGGGCTCGAATCCCTCCGGGATCTCCACGATGCCCGGTGATTTAGCCCGCCGCTAGAAGGAGTCCTGCGGCTTTGTCGAGCGTTTCCTGCCACTCGGCCTCAGGTTCGGAGTCCGCGACGATTCCGGCGCCGACGTGGAATTGCGCGAGGCCGTTTTCGAAAACCGCCGTGCGAATCGCGATCGAGAACTGGCTCTCGCCGTTGAATCCAAAATACCCGATAGCGCCCGTGTAAAGGCCTCGCGGCTGGCGTTCGAGTTCGCGGATGATTTCGAGCGCACGTTTTTTAGGAGCGCCTGAGATCGACCCGCCGGGCGAGCAAGCGCGGAGTGCTTGGACATGACTGACGTCCTCGCGCAGGTGACCCTCGACCGACGAGACAAGGTGAAAAACCTGCTCAAATCTCTCCAGCCTCAAGAGATCCGGAACGGTCACGCTTCCGAATTCGCAAACCTGCCCGAGGTCGTTTCGCTCGAGGTCGGTAATCATCACGAGCTCGGCGATTTCTTTGGGCGATGTGATCAGGTCATAGGCATTGCGCTGGTCTTTCTGAGCATCGGCACCGCGCGGACGCGTGCCTTTGATCGGATGCGTGGAAATTTTCCGTCCGCCAATTCGCAGGAAACATTCCGGCGAGGCCGAGGCGATTTGCAATTCGCCACAATCTAAATACGCCGAGTGCGGGGCAGGGGAATGATGCCTCAACCGCTCGTAGTAGTCCCACGCCGAAACACTGGCTTTTGCGACAAACGGATGGGAGAGGCACACTTGATAAATGTCGCCCGCGGCGATGTATTCGCGAGCGCGCTCCACCATTCGAACAAACTCACCGCGCTCGACTTGAGGACGAAAGTCCAAAGTGCCGCCACCCGCGCTCGCCCCCGCCCAGCCTTCATCGGGCGGGTTCACCCAGCGATCCTCGTCATGTAAAAAAACATGGAGAGTATCGTAAAAAGCGAAGCGATACTCGCCATCGAAATCCACCCACCCAATCGCCCCGCCGTCCGGATATCCGAGATCGGGTCCCGGACGTTGACGTCGCTCCAACTCGCGTTCCAGCACCTCCCAGTCGGTGCCCCGCAGCACCGTGTCGGGCTCGGCAGCAAGGATTGAAATCGCGCCCCTTTTCTCCAGCACGGAGTCGAAAAATGCCACGCCCGGCCGTGCCTGCCAGGAACGCGCACAGTGGATGGGAAGCGACTCGCTGTGCTGTTGCAGATTCATGCTCTTGCCAAATGACTCCAAACTTGCTCTGATTTCAAGTTCGTCTCTGCTCTACCAATGCATCTCATTGTTCTTTTCACGATCTCGCTTCTGATCTCGCCGATTCTCATCGCGCAGGATGCCACCCCCGAGCCAACGCCGTCCGCGACGGCATCGCCTTCGCCGGAAGCCACACTCACTCTCGAACCAACGCCATCCGCGACGGTATCGCCCTCGCCGGAAGCCACACTCACTCTCGAACCAACTCCGTCCGCCTCCCCCGACGACGTGATCCCGCTCCCCGCCGATTCCGGATCTGTCGAGACGCCGATTGTCTCGGACTCCGAAGTGACGCCTGTGGAAAAAATAAACGCGGGCGATGGCCTCCCAGATTCTTCCTTCACGGATCCCAACGGCGTGATTCCGGGCGATGGCCTGAGCGACATCCCTGCCGCTCCGCCGACCGGGCCGACTGCCGGTGAACTTGAGCGCAAACTGAAGATTCGCTACAAAGAAGTGCGCACCAAAGTGGAAAACGATCCTGCGGTGCAGTCCTTGCTCGAGCAGGCGCAAACCGCCAAATCCTTCGAAGACGAACGCGCTGCCTACCGTGAGTTTTACCGTCTCATGTTCAAGAAGATGAAAAAAATCGACAAGGAACTGACGGAGCGTTGCGACGCGATGGAGAAAGCCTACCTCGCCCGCCTCGCGCAAACGCGGCTGGAACCCACGATTCCGCTCAACCCGCCGCCTCAGCCACAGACGCTCGCGAATTGATTCCCGCGCCGCCGCCGTCCATCTCCCTGTTTTTCCGATGATTTTACCTCACAACATGGAGATGAAAGTCTTCACTGGCAACGCGCATCCGGCGCTTGCAAAAAACATCTGCGCCTATCTTGGCGAACCTCTCGCGGACGCGTCTGTGAGCTCGTTTCCCGATGGCGAGACGTTTGTTAAAATCAACGATAACATCCGCGGACGCGACGTTTTTATCATCCAGCCCACCTGTCCGCCGACCAATCAAAACCTGATGGAGCTTTTGATCCTTGTCGACGCCGCGCGCCGGGCCAGTGCCGCCCGCGTCACGGCAGTGCTCCCATTTTTCGGCTACGCCCGTCAGGATCGCAAAGACCAGCCCCGAGTGCCGATTACCGCCAAGCTTGTCGCCAACCTCCTGGTCGCGGCAGGCGTCAATCGCGTGCTCACGATGGATCTCCACGCGCAGCAATTGCAGGGATTTTTTGATATCCCTGTCGATCACCTGCACGCCCGCCCCGTGATGGTTCAGCACATCGAGAATCTCAATATCGGCAACCTCGTCGTGGTCTCTCCTGATGTCGGCGGTGTCAAAATGGCCTCCGCCTACGCGCAGGCTCTCGGCGCCGGACTCGCCATCGTCGTTAAACAACGCAAGAGCGCCATCGAGACCGAGGCCTCCCACGTCATCGGCGAAGTGAGCGGACGCAATGTTCTCATCGTGGACGATCTCACCGAGACCGCTGGCACGCTCACGAGCGCGGCCCGCATGTTGCGCGCTCACGGAGCCCTCGATATTTATGCTGGTGTTTCTCACGCAGTCATGACAGATTTGGCAGTTGAGCGATTAAAGGACTCCGAAATCAAGGAGTTGATCACGACGGACAGTGTCCCGGTTCGCCCCAATGCCGACCAGCGCGTAAAAGTGTTGTCGGTCGCCGAGTTGCTCGGCGAGGGCATCCGGCGCATCCACGACGATGAGTCTGTGAGTTCGCTCTTTGAACTAAAAACCACCAAGTAAGAATCACCTATGGCCAAGCAAGTTAAACTCACCGCACGTCCCCGCTCCGAGAGCGGCCGCAACGCGGTCAAACAAGTCCGCGCCCGCGGCAGCGTTCCCGCTGTCATTTACGGTAGCACCACCCAACCCGCCAATCTCGAAGTTTCCCGTCGCGAGATCGAGGCTCTCCTCAACCATGCCGTTGGCGAGAACATTCTGGTTGAACTCGAAATCGAAGCCGATGGCAAAAAGACCAATATGCTCTCCCTCATTCAGGAAGTGCAGCACCACGTCATCCGCCGCGAAATTCTTCACGTCGATTTCCACGCTGTTTCCATGACCGAAGAGATCGAAGCCGAAATCGTGGTCGAACCATTCGGTGAAGCCGATGGAGTCAAAAACTTCGGCGGACTTCTCGAGCAAAACATGCGCTCGATTACCATCAAGTGTCTCCCGCAGAATCTTCCGGAAATCATCCGCGTCGACGTCTCGCCACTCAAAGTCGGCGACGCCATCCACGTCCGCGACCTCGTTCTTCCGGAGGGCGTGACCGCCGTCGATGACGGGGATCTGGTCGTTGTCGACGTGGCCGAGCCCAAGGTCGCCGAAGAGCCTGTCGGCGCCGCCGCTCCGTCCGCGGGACCTGAGGTCATCAAGGAAAAGAAGGCAGACGCCCCTGCCTCCGGGGAGAAAAAGTAGTCCTTCCTGCGCGTGGAAAATGCAGCGGTCTTTCGTCTCGTCGTCGGCTTGGGCAATCCCGGGCGCGAGCATGCGGGCACTCGGCACAACGTCGGGTTCCTCGTCATGGACGAACTTGCCCGCCGCTCTGCAGTCGAATTCCGCTTTGACTCGAAATGGAACGCTGATGCCGCCATTTGTGGTGGTCGCACGCTTATGAAACCTCAGACATTCATGAACCTCAGCGGAGATGCCGTTGGGGATTTTGTCCGCTACTTCAAACTTACGTCCGACCAAGTGCTTGTCGTTCTCGACGACGCCGCCCTCCCGCTCGGCACCTTACGCCTCCGCAAGTCCGGTAGTGCCGGCGGTCAAAACGGTCTCGAATCCGTCCTCATCCACCTTGCCACTGAAGCCGTCCCCCGCCTGCGTGTTGGCATCGGCGAGCCCGACGGACGCCCCCTCCACGACCATGTGCTCGGGCGTTTTACCCCCGAAGAACAACCCCTCGTCGAACGCGCCATTGGCCGCGCTGCCGACGCATTTGAGTATGCCAATGCCCACGGCATTGAGTCGGCCATGAATCAATTCAACCAAAAAAACCAAGAACCATGAAACGTTACGAAGCCCTGCTCGCCCTCGACACCCGCGGAAAAGAAGACACCGCCAAAGAAACCATCGAACGCCTGGAAAAAGTATTCGCTGCCGAAGGAGCCACGATCGAGCAAGTCCAACGCCTCGAAAAGCGCGAACTCTCCTACGAGTCCCACCACACCAACAGCGCTTACTACGTCAATTTTGTCTTCGAAGCCGAGCCCGCGACGATTGACAAATTGCGCGCGAAGCTCAAACTCGACAAAGACGTAATGCTGCAAAATTACCTGCAACTTTCCGCCAAAAAACCACAACCCGCCGCCGCAGCGTAACTGCGCACCTACCAGCCATGGCCAACGTAAATAAAGTCATCCTCATTGGAAATGTGACCCGTGATATCGAGGTCAAGTTCACCCCCAAAGGAAGTGCCGTGGCCGACGTTGGCCTAGCGATCAATCGCAAATACTCTCTAGACAACGGCGAAAAACGGGAAGAAACCACTTTCGTCGATATCGAACTCTGGGGCCGCCTTGCCGAGATCGCCGGCGAATACGCAAAAAAAGGCAGCCCGCTCTACGTTGAGGGACGCCTTCGCATGGACACCTGGGACGACAAAACCTCCGGCCAAAAACGCAGCCGCATGAAAGTCGTCGGCGAAAACATTCAACTTCTCGGTGGCCGCACCGGTGGCGGTGGCTCTTACAGCAGCGAAGAGGAATCCGCCTCCAGCGCCCAAAGCCGCCCCGCCGCCCGCACTCCCGAGAGTCGCCCCGCACCCGCGGCCGACCCCTCCGCCGCTCCCGACGACGACATTCCGTTTTGATCGGAGATCGTCACGCCCTCGCGTTTCGCCGCGGCGTTTCAAATTATGGCGCAGCCGCTTTCGTTGTAGTCGCCCTCCGGGCTTTTCTGCGCACAGGCTATCTCCTTTCAGTCGGTTGCTGGGGTGTCAGTGAGGCGCGGCAGCAGATTGCCTCGGGTTTAGTATTCGCTAAACCGGGCTAGCTAGGAGGTTGAGCGAGGGTGCGGCCTGCGCAAAGCACGTTGGGCGCATCTCCGAAATGTGCAAAGACGCCTCTTCACAGGAGCGCGGCATCTTGCCCGCATTCCTTTGGTTTGCGCATTTCGGAGATGCGCTCAGCACGTTCCGAGCAGAGTCTTTTGGTTGCGTTGATGAATCCGGTGGATCGGGATGAGGGAGGGGCCTTCATGCCATCATTCAGATCCCTTATCCGCACCCCATACCTGCTCCGCATCATCCTGTCGATGATGTCAAAACAACTCCCTCGGCGGTTTGCGGATCCGTTTGCGGGTCGGGGATTTACAGCGTCGGCCCGGCTGCGGAGGTTCCGGGTCGCGGTGCGGCGACGTCATCGCGGGCGAGGCTTCGCTCCCGCCAGCGGTCGCCCACGAACCAGTCTTCGACCTTTGTGCGGGCCCATGGGGTTTTTCGCAGGAAGGTCAGACTGGATTTGATGCTGGGGTCAAATTGGAAGCAGCGGATGTGAATGCGACGCCCCATTTCCTCCCAGCCGTGTTGGGCGAGGAGCACTTTGAGGATGGCTTCCAGCGTGATGCCGTGAAGCGGATCGCGGGGATGGTGGGCAGGTGAGGGTATGGAGTGCTGATGGTTGAGAGTTAAGGGATTGGTGAACAGCGAGGCGCAGTCAATGCCCCATCTTGACGCGACGCTGAAACTTAGACTTCTGCCAGAGATTCACCTTGTTGTTAGCAGGATCGTCGAGACTCAGAATCAGCTCGTGGGCCAGACTGGCGCGTTCCCTGGCCGACAAGGTTATGAGTTCCCTGCGGACCTTTTGGTTAGTGTTCATGGCCGAATTTTGCCCGCTCCGACCATGCCTGTCAATCTGCCCGACTCGATTACTCGCGCTGTTTTGTGGTTTCCACGGTGGGCGGTTTCAGCGCAAGATGGCGGGTTCATGGATATTGTTTACTTCGATTTGGAGACCAAGCGGACGGCGAATGATGTCGGCGGGTGGGACAAGAAGGACAAGATGGGGATGTCGATCGGGGTGACGTATAGTTCGGCGGA
>JBBRHN010000081.1:0-8555 GCA_038222685.1 Chthoniobacterales bacterium
GGAACAGCTCGCCCAGTTTTTCCCGATCAGGTGCGGATATCTCAAGCGCCTTCGGAAAAAAGAAAGAGCCCGCCACCGCGATTAAATCCGTCCGATCCTTCGCCGCTTTGAAAGCCGCCGGAGCAGCACCTCGATTCGGCACACCTTCGTAAACTTGGAACTCCGCGATTGACGAAATCGCTTCGCGGAATTTTTCCACGGGCGACTTTACGAACAATCCCGACAGCCCCCGCGCGCCAGCGGCGATATTCGCTCCGGGACGACCATCTGCGGGATTTTGGGCGACGGCAGTGAGTGCCGTTGCGAGGAGTAAAGCGGAGGTCAATAATCTGATCATACGGAGAGCGGGGCGGAGATTTTTTCCAAAATGCGGGGAATGTTCAGGTGCGTGCCGATGAGGTGTTTAATACGGTCGATTTTCTGTGTGTCGCCGGGTAGCGTCTTAACTGTCATCGAGTGGATCGTCTGGGCAATCGTATATGAATCCATTGGCGAGAGGATGACCGGTAAACAAGTTCGTCCGAGGAGTTCCAAAAGGCGGTTGTGCGGCTTGAGATCGTCGGAGAGCACCAGTCCCGCCAGCGGCGTTCCCTCTGGCCCTGTGGATCGTGAAAGCGCGGAGAGCACAACGT
The DNA here is from genome assembly GCA_038222685.1 of Chthoniobacterales bacterium. Classification (GTDB taxonomy): domain Bacteria; phylum Verrucomicrobiota; class Verrucomicrobiia; order Chthoniobacterales; family Terrimicrobiaceae; genus JBBRHN01. The sequence continues at coordinate 633 of JBBRHN010000081.1, forward strand.
CCTCGCGATCTCCCGGGACGACGAGCAGTGTGCCTGGGAGGATGTTTTGGAAAAGATTTGCCGAGCTCAGCGCCCCGATGACGACCTGCTTGCTGCGAGCCCGCGAGAACTGCTCATTACACAGAAATTTTCCCCGGATATACTCGCAGGTTTCCATCAACGAGGGCTCCGTCAGCATGTTTTCCATCGGCACGACGCCGAGCAGTTCGAGCCCGAGCCGCTCGAATCCGCGTCGCGCAAAATCCGCAACGTAATCCAGCTTCGACGGCAGCACCTTGTTCATCACCACGCCGACAATTTCGACGCCCTCGCTATCGAACAGTGCTTTGTTGAGCGCGGCCTCGTCGATGGGGCGTCCGATGCCACCGGGTGTGACCAGCAAAACCTTGCTGCCGAGCAAGCGCGCGACGCGGGCGTTCGAGAGATCAAACGTCGCGCCGACCCCGGCGTGCCCGGTCCCCTCAATGATTATAAAATCTTTTTCCCAGCACGCCCGGTCAAATGAATGCTGAATGCGCTTGGGTAGCACGTCTCCGCCGGAGTTGTTGATGTAGCGTCTCGTAAAGTCAGGCTCGACCGCAACAGGGCTCATGTCCTCGATGGGCACCTGCGTGTCAAACGTGTCGCGAATCAGCACGCTGTCCTCGTCGATCTGCTTGCCCTCGATCTCGGTGAATCGCTGTCCGACGGGCTTGATAAAACCGATGCGCCCAAACTGCTGGTGAAGGTGCGAGTAAAGACCGAGCGCGGTTGTGGTCTTTCCGGTGTTCTGCTCTGTCGCGGCAATGAAGATTCTAGGGGTGACCGAATTCACGTCTGCGTGCGTCAAGGCTCCTGATCAGGGTAAAGTTTGCGGTATTCGATGGCTTGTAACCCGACGAGCGCGGCCATGCAGGCGATCTCCTCCGGATCGGTCCCGCGCGAGAGATCCGCCGCGGGCCGGCTGAGGCCAAGGATGATCTGGCCATAAGTCTTCGCCGCCGCAAAATGGTGAAGCAGCTTCGCCGCGATGTTTCCGCTGTTGAGATCAGGAAAAATCAACACGTTCGCACGGCCGGCCACAAGGCTCGGCCCCATCTTGAGCTCCGCGAGCTCTGGAATCAGCGCGGCGTCGATTTGCATTTCGCCATCGACAGCAATTTCCGCGCCGACTTTCACAGCGAGCTCGCGCGCCAGCGCCGTTGCGCCTGCGACTTTCTCCGTCGAGGCCGTCTTCGCGCTGCCCTTTGTTGAAAAACTCAGCATCGCCACACGCGGGCGCCGGCCGAAAACCTGCCGCGCTAGCAACCCTGTTTGGATCGCGATCCCAGCCAGCTGCTGCATCGTCGGCTCCGGCACGATGCCGGTATCTGCCAAAAACAAGATCCCGTCGTCACCGAATTCTTTTTTCTCCAACTCGACCATCGTGCAGCTCGAAACCACTTCCGCGTGCGGCAACGGCTTGATGAGCCGGATCAGCGGCCGCAACAGCGCGCCCCCCACCGAACTCACCCCCCCAACCAACGCATCCGCGAGGCCATACTGCACCATCATCGCCGCGAAATAATTCGGGTTCACCATCATCGCCCGGCTGTCGGGAATCCCCATTTTCCGATAACGATCCAGTTTCTCAAGCCGCTGGCAAAAAATCGGCAAATCCGAAGACGTCTCGGGATCGACGATCGCGACGTGATCGAGGCTGACCTTGTTCTCAAGCGCAACGCGCTCGATTATCTCCCGCCTGCCGAGCAAAACCGGAATTCCCAAGTCGCGTTCGTAAAAAATCTGCGCCGCTTTGACGACGCGCGGCTCGTCGCCGTCCGGAAAAACAATCCGCTTCGGGTGACGCTTGAGCTTTGCGAAAACTGAATCAATAAAACTCATGACGGTTGAAACCTCGATCAAGCTGGAGAAGAATGGGCGCGTTAACAAGGAGAACATGACGACAATGACATTGAGAGCCCGAGGCAGGACAGTGGAGTTTCCACGCCGTCCGCTGATCATGGGCATCCTCAACATCAACGACGACTCGTTTTCCGGCGACGGGCGTCTGGATGCCGGGTGGGCTCTGGGCCGGGCTCGCGAGCTCGTTGAGGCAGGCGCGGATGTCGTCGACGTGGGCGGCGAAAGCGCGCGCACCAATCGCGGCCCGGTGAGTGAGGCTGAGGAGTGGCGTCGCATCCGCCCGTTCATCGAACACTTTTCACAAGCGGTGGCGGAGGCTTCACCGCGCGACGCGGAGCAAATTTTTCCGCCGCTCCTTTCAATCAACACGTGGCGCACGAATGTTGCCCGGCAAGCCCTCGAGATTGGGGGCGACATTCTCAACGACATGAGTGCCCTGCCCGACGACGCACATGCACGGCTCTGCGCGGAGACCGGCGCGGCGTTGCTCATCATGCATTCGCGCGGCGTGCCGAAGGTTCCGCACACCCACGTCACCTACGAAAATATCGTCGCCGAATTGATCGCTTTTTTTGAAGAAAAAATCCGCCTCGCCACCGCAGCCGGGCTCGATGCCGAGCGCATCCTGCTCGACCCGGGAATTGATTTTGCCAAACAACGTGACGACAATCTGCGTGTTTACCGCGAGGTCGAGGCGCTCGGCGTTTTCAGGCGTCCGATCCTCCTCCCGGTCTCACGCAAAGGCGTCATCGGCCAAGTGCTGTCACTGCCTGAGCCCGCCACGCGCGATGCAGGCACCGTGGCCTGCATTGTGGCCGGCAGCCTGCGCGGTGCTGCGCTTTTTCGAGTCCACAACGTCGATGCCGCATGGCACTCGCTTCGAGCGATGGAAGTCGTCCGATGAAATGGTTCGTGCTCGCTCTCCGATTGGCACTCGCCGCTGTGTTTCTCTATGCCGGGATTGTCAAAGCCAGTGCCAGCGAGGAGTTCGCGCTCGCGCTCGTTCCGTTCACTTTTGTCCCGGCAAGCTGGACGGGTGCGCTCGCGATCCTGCTCGCCTGGACGGAAATCCTCGCCGGCATTCTCCTCCTCATTCCGCGCGTCTATCCCCTCGGCGCCCTGATCACTCTTTTTCTCGCATGCCTCTTCATCGTTGTCCTCGCTTGGGCGCTCGCCAACGGCATCATCGTCGATTGCGGCTGCTTCGGAAAAGACGAGGCACCCTCGGCCGGCAAGATGGTCGAATCCATCGTCCGCGACGTCCTCATCGCCCTCGCCGCCGCGTGGATCCTCGTGTGCTCGTTGCGTTCACCGCAATAACGAGGTTGATTGTTTTGGACGTTTCGTATATCCTTCCGTATATATGAAAGCATCGATGGTTGATCGCGTGAAAATTTTCACCAGCGGGAACAGTCAGGCCATCCGCCTACCAAAAAAATACCGTCTTCCTGGAGAGAGCGCCCACATTCAACGCAGGGGGAATAGCTTAATCATTACAGCTGCGGACGACGTCTGGGCGCGTTTTGACCGCGGCGTCGAGGGATTGGCCGCGACGGGATTCTGCGAGAAGATTCAACGCGAGCAGCCGAAGCGTGCGGATACGCGAACGAAGGTGTTTCAATGATCCAAACCTTGCTGGATACTGATACATTCATCGAACTCCTGCGAGGCAACACCGCCATCGCCAGCAGGGCAAAAGCCGCTCGGGAGCGCACGCTCGGAGTTTCGATGATCACTGTTTTTGAGCTTCACGTGGGAGTTCAAAAAAGCCGTTCGCCGGATGATAATGAACGTTTCCTCCGTGATGTTCTTGCGCCATTTGTGGTGCTCCCTTTCGATGAGGACGCGGCACAGCATGCTGCGAAAGTGAGAGCTATTCTCGAACGCAAAGGCCGCGGGATCGGGCCGTTCGACACCTTGATCGCCGGACATGCCCTCTCGCTCAATGCGCAAGTGATCACGTCAAACACACGCGAGTTTGGCCGGGTGCCGGGCCTCCGCAGCGCGGACTGGAGGGCGACGTGAGCGCGCCTACTCGACAGTGACGCTCTTCGCGAGATTGCGCGGTTTGTCCACGTCGCAGCCGAGTTGTTCGGCGATGTGATAGGAGAGGAGTTGGAGCGGAATCGCTGACAGAATGGGCGTGAGAAAATCCGGCGCGTGCGGGATGAGAATCACGTCATCACAAATTTTTTGCAGCGCCGTGTCGCCCTCGGTGCCGATGGCGATGACGCGTCCGTTCCGGGCTTTGACCTCTTCGATGTTGCTGATGTTTTTGTCGAAAACGGCATCCTGCGGCGCAATGAAAAGCGAAGGCGTCTCTTCGCTAATGAGGGCAATGACACCGTGTTTGAGCTCCGCGCTGGGATAGCCGGAAGCGGCGATGTAGCTGATCTCTTTAAGCTTGAGCGCGCCTTCGAGCGCGATGGGGTAGTTGGCTTGACGCCCCATGAACAGGAAGTTTTTCGACTGCGCATATTTGGCGGCGATGCCAGCGATCTGCGCGTCGAGTTCGAGCGTGCGCGAGACAAGGTCGGGGAGTTTTTCCAACTCCGAAATGATCGTGCGGCCCTCGAGGTGTGAAAGATGCCGGATGCGTCCGAGCAACAAGCCAAGGAGCGTAAGGATGGTGAGCTGGGAGGTGAACGACTTCGTCGCCGCGACGCCGATTTCCGGGCCCGCGTGCATATACACGCCACCGTCGCTTTCACGGCCGATTGTGCTGGCGACGTTGTTGCAAATCCCAAGCGTGCGATGTCCTTTGCGCTGGCTCTCGCGCAGCGCGGCCAGTGTATCGGCCGTCTCTCCGCTCTGGCTGATAACGAAGACCAACGTGTCGCGATCCATGGGCAGATTGCGATAGCGGAACTCGCTGGCGACCTCGCACTCGACGGGAATGTGGGCCAGCGACTCGATGAGATACTCGCCCGTTAGAGCCGCATGGAAAGCCGATCCACAGCCAATGAGCACAATGCGATCCACGGCGCGCAACTCGGCGTTGCTCATGTTGAGCCCGCCGAGAATCGACGTGGCTTCCTCCATCGACAAACGTCCGCGCATGGCGTCCCTCACGGAACTCGGTTGCTCGTGGATTTCTTTGAGCATGTAGTGCGGGAAGTGTCCCTTATCGACGGCCTCGGGACTGTATTCGACCTTGCTGATCTCAAAGTCCGCGCCCGATCCGCTGACGGTGGAGATTTCGAACTGGTCGCCCTCGATGGCGACGATCTCGTAGTCGTTCAAATAAACCACGTCCCTCGTGTGGGCCACAATCGCGCTCACATCGCTGGCCAGGAAATGCTCACTTTTTCCGATCCCGAGAACAAGCGGGCTCCCGCGCCGCGCACCGACGATCAGGCCCGGCACGTCTGCGTGCAGCACGGCGATGCCATAGGTGCCGATGACTTGCCGCAGAGCCGCGCGAACGGCTTCGACCAGCGCGCTTTTGTCTTTCGCTTCCGCTCGGTCAAATTCCTCGCCGACAAGATGTGCGAGAACCTCGGTGTCCGTCTGGGATTCAAAAACATGCCCCCGCTCGCGCAATTGATCCCGCAGCGTTTGGTAATTTTCGATCACGCCGTTATGCACCAGCACGAGGCGTCCGCTCTGGTCACGGTGCGGATGGGCATTCTCCCACGTGACCCCGCCATGCGTCGCCCAGCGCGTGTGGCTGATCCCGACCCGCCCGTGCACGGGCTCGTTCTCGATGACTTGCGCCAGATGTGCGATGCGACCCGCCGCCTTGCGAACCTCGAGGCCGTTGCCGTTGAGCAAAGCGACCCCCGCCGAGTCATAGCCCCGATATTCCAAACGCCGCAGCCCGTCCATCAGGACCGGCAGCGCTTCCGAATGGCCAATGTATCCAACAATTCCACACATGTTTTTGAATCGTGACAATTCCTCGGCAAGCGGGCAAGATTCATCGCAAGTTATGAGTCTCCCGCCCAACGCCCTCCCGACTTCAAAAACGCTTGCAATCATCATGGGAGGCGGTGCGGGAACGCGCCTGTTTCCTTTGACAAAAGAGCGCGCAAAGCCCGCCGTGCCGCTTGGCGGAAAATACCGCCTCGTCGACATCCCGATCAGCAATTGCCTCAACTCGGGCCTTCGCGGAATCTACATTCTCACGCAATTCAACAGCACGTCGCTCCACCGCCACATCAACGCGAGTTACAAATTCGACGACTTCACGCCGAGCTTCGTTGAAATTCTCGCCGCCCAGCAGACGCCCTCGGGCTCTCACTGGTATCAGGGCACCGCCGACGCCGTCCGGCAAAACATGCGTTATTTTCTCGAGCATCCGTATGACTACTTTGTGATCCTCAGTGGCGATCAGCTCTATCGCATGGACTACCGCGACATGCTTCGCCAGCACATCGACACTCGCGCCGACCTCACGATCGCCACTATTCCCGTCGAGCGCGAAGCCGCCAAAGACTTCGGCATCATGCTCACCGACGACGACCGTCGCATCCACCAGTTTGTCGAAAAACCAAAAAAAGCGGACGCCCTCGATTCGCTTCGAATCCCGGGCGAACTCCTCGACAAAATCGGCCAACCGCCGGAAGCCGATCTTTATCAGGCCTCAATGGGCATCTATATTTTCAACCGCTCCGTGCTTGAGGCCTGCCTCGACAACGACTTTGTGGATTTCGGGAAAAATGTCATTCCCGGCGCCATTAGCAAATACCAGGTCATGGCGTTTATTTTTCAAGGCTACTGGGAAGACATCGGCACGATCCGCGCTTTCTTCGACGCCAATCTCAGCCTCGCCGACCCGCATCCGCAATACAGTTTCTACGAGCCGGGCTCGACGGTTTTCACCGAGTCCCGCTTCCTTCCCGCCAGCGTCATCGATGCCGCAGAAATCAAGCGCGCCATGATCTCCGACGGCTGCATCATCGGCCAGGCCAAGCTCGAACGATGCGTGCTCGGCATCCGCAGCGTCATCCAATCCGGCTCGTCGCTCAAAAATACCATCATGATGGGGGCCGACGTTTACGAATCCGAAGTCCAAAACTCCCGCGCCGACCTTCCCGCCATCGGCATCGGACGCGATTGCGTGATCAACGGTGCCATCATCGACAAAAACGCCCGCATCGGCAACAAGGTCGTCATCACCCCCGAGGGAAAATCCCACGATTTCGACGGCGATGGCTATTTTATCCGCGACGGCATCGTCGTCGTGCCGAAAAACAGTGTCATTCAAGACGGAACTTGGATATAGGCAGGGCATGAGAGCACTTGCCCGCCTTACCATTCTCGCGTTCGCCGTCGTCTTGATGACCGGATGTTATTTCGATCATCCGCTGACCGGCAGCCCGTCGAAGGACATTAATACTTGGCTCCTCGGCGTCTGGCAAAGCACGGATTCGAAAGGCCGCGTCTCGCGCGCCATGGTCACCCCCATCAGCCGCGGACGCTACGGTGTCGAACTCGCCATCCCCGGCAAAAGCGCGCGCGACATCAAACGATTCATGTTCGAGGCTTGGTCGTCGCGCGTCGGCGACACAACCTTCCTCACCCTCCGGTGCCTTGAAAGCTCCGGCGAGATTCCCACAGGTGCTCACGCCTTCGTCCAAATTCAGCTTCTCGATCAGAACAACGTCCGCATTCGCCTTCCGATTCTTGACTCCGATCCCTCGGCGAGCGCGTTTGAGCTCCGCAAAGAAGTCCGCGCGAAGCTCAAATCCAAAACCCTCTACGACGAGGAAAAATTCTCCAACTGGAAGCGCATCGAAGAAGTCTTTTGGAGCACCGACGGCACGCCACCCGCATTCACGCCGCTCCGCAATCCAACGTTCTGATCAAGGCAGCCGCTGGCAGCGGAGCCGCGTGAACGATGGAAAATTCCGATTATCCTCTGCTCGAGCAAAGGCTGGGAAAGGATCCTTTTCGTCGTCGACTGCTCAAACAAGTCGGCAAGGAGGCCCGCCTTCTTCACCAAGGCGAAGGACTCCTTCGCATCGAACGCGTCGTCCCGCTCGACCGGATCGTTTCGACGTTCCTGCGTCTCACAGGCCTTGCGGGGTCCGCGCG
>JBBRHN010000082.1:0-8532 GCA_038222685.1 Chthoniobacterales bacterium
AGAGGAAGAGCGGCACGATATGTCAGAATTGATCCAGCGCGGGGTTCACTCGCTGAGCAAGATGCTGCGTGATTTGATGAGCCTCGCCCGGCTGGAGGCAGGGGAGGAAAAGCGCAAGCAGGCACTCTTCGACGCGGCGGCGACGCTGGCGCAATTGTGCGACGTTTCTGAACCGATTGCCACGGCACGCTCTCTCACCTTGGAGCGGAAGGGCCCGACCCCGCTGATGGTGGAAGGGGACGAAGACAAGGTGCACCGCATCGTGCAGAACCTTCTATTGAACGCGTTGAAATACACGGAGCAAGGCGGCGTCACGGTAAGCTGGGGTGAGGAAGGAGCGGAAAAATGGTGGCTCATGGTGAAGGACACCGGGCCGGGGCTTTTAGGCGGACCCGGCTCGCCTATGGTGGATGGATTGAAGGAAGCGACAGCCATTGCGCGTGAGGCGGATGAGTCGGCGGTCAAGGCGGGCGAGAAAACAATCCACGTGATCGCGCAGAAAGAGCACACCGACACCGTGATGCAGCACCAGCAATCAGGCGAAGGCATCGGCTTGGCCATTGTGAAGCGGTTGTGCGATTTACTTGATGCGAGCTTGGAAGTCGCGAGTTCAGCGCAGGAGGGCACGACCTTTCGCGTGTTGCTACCGCGGAGCTACGGGAAATAAGACGGCGGGCTAGTGTTCTGCGACCTGCGGACGGAGGTTTAATCATGCAACCATTCAGGCCTCGAGTCCCGATTCCTGAGAACAATGAGTCCTCGAACTAAGCATCAAAATAGCGATGCACGGGAGCCTGCCCGCAGCGGATGGTGAGCCCTTTGTCGAAGATCTGCCCGATTGGAAAATTGTCGTAGGGCATCCCGTAGACGCCGAGAATGGAGACCGTTCCACCACGTCGCACGGCGCTCAAAGCGTTTCTCAGAGCGGAGATCGAGCCTGCCTCCGCGTGAATGATGGTTGCGGCCTTCTGCAAAAGGCCACGGTCCGCCTCCATGCCGACAGCATCGATGAAAAAATCGGCGCTGCGGCCGTCGGTCATTGAGCGATTCGCCTCCACGGCATCCGTTTCCCTTATATTGATCACCTCAGAACCGGCAGAACGCCGTGCTATCTCCAGGCGATACGGCTCTATGTCCAAAGCGATAACTTTTCCCGCTCCGCGCACCCAGGCGCATTTTTGAGCCATCAAACCTACCGGCCCGCAACCGAAGACGGCAACTGTCTCTCCGCCTTTCACGCCCGCCCATTACACTCCCGAAAAGCCGGTCGGGAAAATGTCAGAAAGGAAAAGAACTTGCTCGTCCGTAAATCGATCTGGCACTTTGCGTGGGCCAAAGTTGGCGTAGGGAACGCGGACATATTCGGACTGGCCGCCTGAGTATCCACCGTAAAGATGGCCGGGGAGGTCGTGATTGCAGAAAAAGCATCCTCCGCAGGCTATCGGAAATGGAACGACAACACGATCACCCGGACGAAGTTCTTTGACGCCTGCGCCGACCTCCTTAACCACGCCCATGAATTCATGCCCGATAACCATGGGCTTAGTTTGAGGGATGAATCCATTATAGACATGAAGGCCTGATCCACAGACGGCGGTCGAGGTGACTTTGAGAATGACATCATCGGGTTGTTCCAGTTCGAGATCGTCAACCGTTTCGACCCTCATGCCCTTGGTTTTGTGAAACACAACGGCTTTCAGAGTGAATAAAATCCTCGCCTTTGATTACGTGCAGCCGCGGAGGAGGAACAATAAAAGAAGGAGCGGAACCGGCACGCCGATCAGCCAGAGAAGGATCCAGCCAAGTTTTCCGCTTTCTGCAGCTTTTTTTGTAACGTATTTCATGACATGAAACAATCGTTTGAAGAGAGACTGGCGGATGGGTGCTTTGGCATTATACGTCCAAACGATCTCCGCAAAACGAAACAAGACAGATATGAAAAATCTAAACCTTGTTCTGATTATCAGTCTTTCTGCCCTTCTGTTCCTGTCCGCTTGCGAAAAGAAACCCGATGCGACCGTCGTCGAAAAGCCGCTTCCCGATTTCGTGAATCTTGAGACGTCGCGTCTCGGAACTGCGATCGACCTCTACATTAGAAATCCCTCTTTAGAGCACGCGGCAATGGTCGAAGGAGCGTTTGTCAGACTCGATGAAGAAATTGCCGAGCTGGATCAGCGTGTGCCCCAGAGCACCGGCGCCAGTCGAACCGAGGCACAAGCAAAGGCAGCGAACCTGCGGGAGTATCGCGACAAAGAACGCGTGCGTTTCGTGGCGGTTCGCGCCCAAGGTCTTATCAACGATGCCAAAACCAACACGGAGTCAGGAGAAAACGCTCAGCAGTCTGTGCGCGATACCGGAGAGAGCGTCAAGGATGCGGCTGATGGTGTAAAGGAACGCGTAAGAAACACTGTCGACACAGTTAAAGAGACACTGCCCTGAAGCAGGCGGAGTCCTCTGCGGTTCAATCTGCTTTTTGCATTGGCCCGGTAAAAACTCTCAGGTTCTTCGAAGCCAGGCGAATCGTCAGCGGCCAAGCATCGAAGTTCGAACCATCCTTGTGCACCTCAAGTTTTTCGGGGCCGCCAATCACTGTCTCACAAACGTTTAAGGTGACGACTTGCGGCGCATACTTTCGGCGCCCGAAACTAATGGAGAAGAAGTGCCACCAAAGCTCAAGTTTATTATATCTTTTAAAGATCGCGACCGTCAGAAGTCCGTCATCAATCTTTGCATTCGGGGCGACGGCAAAGTTAGCACCATAGAAAGGGGCGTTGGAGACCGTAATCATGAACGCCTTAAGATGTAATGTTTTCGTAGGGGTCTTTTTGAACCACTTGAGCCAATTCCGGGACGGCCCAAGAGGTGATTTCGTGCGGACGAGCGCCTCTCTAAACGGGCGGTCCAAAGTGAGATCGAAGTGACGGCGCGGGTATTTTGCGGCTACACGAAAGAGTTCGAGCCATTTGAGCAAACCGCCTGATTTGATCTCCTCGCCGAGCGGGAATATCGCCGCATCTAAGCCAACTCCCACGCACTCAAAGAACGGCTGATCATTGACGAATCCGACGTCCATGAGTCGCGTTTCGCCGGAACCAATCAACCTTGCAGCTTCTAGAGGATCCTCTGGGATTCCTGCGCTGCGAGCGAAATTGTTAAACGTGCCACAAGCGATGACGCCGAGCGGAATGTTAGTATTCGCGAGCCCTGAGGCCACTGCTTCGATCGTGCCATCGCCGCCCGCGACTGCGATCCAAATGGCCCCCTTCGCGATCGCATCTTTTGCGAGCTTAACGGGATCGTCGCCTTCGGAGAAAATGTGCATTTGCGTTCCCGCCGGGAGCTCCGCGAGAATCTGTTCCGGCGTAACATTTTTCGCTGAGCCTGCCGCAGCATTAAAAATGAAGAAACCGAAGGGGATATTCATAAATGCTCCGAGTTGTTATCGTCTGCGACTATCGAAGCGCGGGCAAATTTTTTGCGTCAACCGAGGTCCCTCTTGGATTTTGACAAGAGTGGGAACGTCCACGGCCTAAATCGCCTCGATTTCGAATATAAAAATTCTTCGTTGCCAGACAGGTTTGGGAAGCCGCTGGTGATTGGCGGGAGAGCATTCGAACGGATAATCATCGTATAGCGGATCGCGACTGGCTTCAAGCGTGAACGATTGGTCGACGAGAAGCGTAGGCCAATTGGTTCCGGGAGAAGTTGATTATTTCGTCCTGTCGAACTTCGCCCAATGGCTGATCCTTCATCGAGATGTTTAGGGGCTAATGCTCGATTGGAACTAAATTCGCGTGTGACTGGCCGAGCAGACTGCGGGGGAAAGGATGAAAAGTCTGTATGTTCTAGGTAACAAAAAGTAACAGTTGTTCCGCTCAACCGGCAGCATCGAGCAGTTTGTGAAATTGAATGCGAATAGCCATGCAAGCATTTGTTTATGAGGCCTTCCGGCTGTTTCGCCACTCAAAAAGAGTGGCGGAGTCTACGGGGCTCGAACCCGCAACCTCTACCGTGACAGGGTAGCGCTCTAACCAATTGAGCTAAGACTCCTTCTTGGGGGGAGGTAAATCATCCACGGGAACGGGCCGGGCGCAATACTTTTGTGAAATTTCTTTGTGCGCCCTTGGCCTCAGATCGGTGTCAAATGCACTCGTTGATGATGTTCTCGATGAGTTCTTGGCGTCCGCTTCCGTGCTGGACGGGATCGGGCGAGGCGAGGGCGATTTTTTCGAGTGAGGCGAAAGAGTGCTTGCCTGCGGTAATGTCGGCGCCGAGCCCGGAGTCCCACGATGCGTAGCGGGTTTTGACAAGGTCGGCGAGACGGCCATCGGCGCGGATGGCAGCGGCGATTTTGAGTCCGCGGGCGAAGGTGTCCATTCCGCCGATGTGGGCATAAAAAAGATCCATGGGATCGAATGATTCGCGACGAACTTTTGCGTCGAAGTTGAGGCCGCCGGATTTGAATCCGCCCATTTTCAGCACCGTGAGCATGATGGCGCTCGTGAGATAGAGGCTGCTTGGGAACTGGTCGGTGTCCCAACCGAGGAGTTCGTCGCCGGTGTTAGCATCGACAGAGCCGAGCGCGTTGGCGGCGGCGGCGACTTCGCACTCGTGGTGCATCGTGTGGCCGGCGAGCGTGGCGTGGTTGGTTTCCAAGTTGAGCTGGAAATGCTCCATGAGGTCGTATTCGCGGAGGAAGTTGAGGCACGCGGCCGCATCGCTGTCGTATTGGTGGCGAGTGGGCTCTTTGGGTTTCGGTTCGATGAAGAACGGGCCTTTGAATCCGATTTCTTTTTTGTAATCGACGGCCATGTGGAGGAAGCGGGCGAGGTTGTCGAGTTCGCGCTTCATGTCGGTATTCCAGAGCGTGGAGTAACCCTCGCGACCGCCCCAAAAGACATAGCCCTCACCGCCGAGTTCGTGAGTGACTTCCATGGCTTTTTTGACCTGTGCGGCGGCGTAGGTGAAGACATCGGAATTCGGGCTGGTGGCGGCCCCGTGGAGGAAGCGGGGGTTGGCGAAGAGGCAGGCGGTGCCCCAGAGGAGGCGAATGCCGGTGCGTTGTTGTTCCTCTTTGAGAACGGCGACGACGGCATCGAGGTTTTTGTTTGACTCGGCGAGTGTCGCTCCCTCGGGGGCGATGTCGCGATCGTGAAAGGCATAGAACGGCGCGCCGAGTTTTTCAATGAATTCAAACGCGACGCGGGCGCGGTTTTGGGCATTGGCGACCGAGGCCGAGCCATCGTCCCACGGGCGGAGCATCGTGCCTGCGCCAAACGGATCGTTACCTGTGCCGCGGAACGTGTGCCAGTAAACGACAGAGAACCGGAGATGCTCGCGCATCGAACGGCCCTCGACGATCTCGTCGGCGTTGTAGTGTTTAAAGGCGAGGGCGTTTTTTGATTTAGGGCCTTCGAATGGAATGCGGGTCACGTTGGGGAATGCGCTCATGGGACGGCGAATAAATCACGAAACTTTTGCTTTTACAAGATGGACAGTGAGGCGCGGCTCTGAGAGGTGAATGGCATCATGTCGCTGAACGCCGTCATATTTGATCTGGACGACACCCTTGTGGTGGACGAGGCCGTTTCTAAAGAGGCCCTCCACGACGTTGCGTTACTCGCCTCGAAGCAACACGGGATCGACGCTGAGCTCTTTTTGGCCGCGGCGAAAACGCATGCGGAGAAACTCTGGGTCGGGAATCCTGCAGTGGATTACTGCGGGCGCATCGGGATTAGTTTTGAAGAGGCTCTTTACGGAAAACTCAACGACGCGCCACCTGCTGAGAATCAATCCTTCGCGGTTTGGGCGAGCACAGCGCGGGTTGAGTTTTTTGATGCGCTTCTGCGGGCGCAGGGCATTCTTGCCGAGGAAGCCGCCGATGAGCTTGCGATGGCGTTTGTTACCGCACGCCGCCGTCTTCAAAGGCTGATTCCGAACGCTCTCGAAACCCTCCTCCGTCTCAAGCAAACTTATCGTATCGGCCTACTCACAAACGGGGCCTCGTCGATCCAGCGAGAAAAGATCGCGGACTCCGGTCTCGCGCCTGCCTTCGACGCGATTGTGGTTTCCGGCGAGGAGAACGTCGGCAAACCCACGAGTGAGATTTTCGCGATCGCAGCCCAGCGTCTTGGCACTCGGGTCAACGAGTGCGCGATGGTGGGGAACAGCCTGCACCGTGACATCCTCGGTGCGAGGCAGGCGGGGTTTGCTCTCGCAATCTGGCTGAATGTGCCCGGCTCGGAAGAGCCAGCCGACGTCGTGCCGGACGCTACGATTTTCGGTCTTCACGAGCTGCCGGATTTACTTGCGCGCCTGTCGAGCCGCTGATCAGCCGGTTTTTTGACCGAGATGTTTGAGGCAGAATTCCTTGCCGTCGGAAGTGACGCGGAACTCGGCGTCGGGATCGCTCAGTTCGGTGACTCCGCAAGCTTCGCAGCGGTGGATGCTTTCGTTCTCCGGTTTCCTCGCGAGGTCAAACCGGGCGCGGCGTTGCTGCGTCTTTTGGCGATCCATGACGTTACGGGCAAATGCGGGGCCGAAGAAAAGCAGGAAGTTCCCCAGACACATCAACACCATCATTTTTTCAGGCAGAGGGCCGAAAACCAGGATCGCGACAGGGAACAAAAGACTGAAGAGCGCGACCCATTTGATTTTTACGGGGAAGATAAAAAACAAAAGAATCTCCATGTTCGGAGCCAGCGTCGCCACGGCCAGGAACAGCGAGAGATTGAGGTAGAGATTGCCGCCTGAGGCTCCGAAAATAAACGCCGAGGCGACACAGAGAAACATGCCGAGAAAATAGTAAACGTTGAGTCGAAACGTGCCCCAACTTTGCTCCAGCAGGTCTCCGAGCCACCAAGTGAAGAGCAGGTAGAAAAAAATCCACAACATGCTCGTCGTCTCCGGAAGGAAAATCCAGCTCACCAGGCGCCAGACCTCGCCGCGCAAAACGGCAGCCCGATCCAACGTGAGCATCTGCGCGTAGTCCGGGTTAAGGTGGACGAGAATGAAAACGAGCGCGTTGAGCGCAACGATGTAGCGAATGACTCCGGGTATGGCGAAGCGCGCCAAATGTTTTTCGAGTCGGTCGAGGATGGTCATGATTTCGGAGCAAACTTTGCCTCACCTTTTGGTGCTGTAAAGCGAAGACTTGGAGAGATTTCTTCGATGGTCGTGACGCGGATTCCTTTGACCCGCCGGAGATCCTCGGGTGATGTATAGGGACCCTCGGCGCGGCCTTCGATGATGCGAATGGCGAGGGTCTCGCCGATGCCTGGGAGTGCCATTAACTCGTCGCGCGAGGCCGTGTTGAGATCGACTCCGTCGGCGGGCACCGCAGGCGAGAGCGTTGATGCGATTTCCTGCTCCTCGGCGCGTTCGACCCGGCGATCTTCCGCGATGCGACTCCAATCGGTCGAAGCCCAGATGCCCGCACGGCGGGAGGCGGCGGTGAGCTCGATGTCGCTCAGGCGTTCCTGATACTCCGCCCCGGAAATGTCTTCGCGTCCGCGATAAACTCCGAACGCACGCGCGAGCCCGGCGGCGACGAGTTCGGATGCCACGTCTTTCCCTTCGCCCGTCGTTACGAAGGCATAGATGCGACCGAAACGGGCGTCGCCGCGTCCATCCGCAAAGGAGGTGACCACCGTGAAAGGCTTGTCGAGCAACTCGCGGGTTCGAAGGCCGGCCGCTTCGCCGAAGCCACGGGCTTTCTTGATCGAGACTTCGGGCGTTCCGCCCGCGATGCCGAAATAGCGCCGCTGGGCTCGGAGTCGGCGGGCGTCGCTCTCGTCGGTGACATGCCACTCGATGCAATCCGCTCCATACAAGCGCACGGTCTGCTCTGTGCCATCGGGAAATTTCACGCGAAAACTGTCGCCATCGGCCCACTCAGTCACGACCAGCGTGCAACCGGGGAACGAATTCAACTCCGCCGCCGCGCCTGCCGTCTGCGCTTGCAGCATTGACAATAAAAACAAAAGTCTCCGCAAAAACACCATGCGCGAGCCTCTCACACGAAACGTTGCGGGCGCACGAGAAAACGCATCATGGAAACCCGTCGCCGGGAAATTCGGCCAGCCAGCGGTCGCGAGCGGCTTCGACTTCCTCGCGTTTGGCGCGCGGGGACAGCTCGAGAACCATCTGGCATTTTTCGGGGAGGAGCGGACGGAGCTTTTTGTATTCGATTTCCCCGGAGAAGGGAGGGGAATGGTCGCGGAACGGCCAGCGCACGTCGTGCACGTGGCAGCCGAGGGCGAGTGGGCCGGCTTTGGCGAGCCACTGGGCGTGGTTGAGGAGCCCGAGGTTGTGTTTGATCTGGGCGTGGCCGAAGTCGTGCCAGTAGCCGACGTGCGCGGAGTCGAGGCGGCGGAGAAACGAGATAAACTCACGCTCGCTGGGCACGGCTTCGAAATACTCGCGATTTTCAACACCGAGCTTCAAGCCCTTCGAACCGGCATAATCGGCGATTTCGACGAGGCAATCCAACACGCGTTGGATAAAAGTCTCGGCATTTTCCTCGCGGCGTCG
>JBBRHN010000083.1:0-8469 GCA_038222685.1 Chthoniobacterales bacterium
GGCGCGGCGGGCGACGCCTCGCAGTTCGCGTGGTATCACGATCTCATTCACGACCGCTTTTACAGTCAGTGGGATCAGCCGACTTCGATTTTTGATCAGACAAAAACTTTCGTCGCCACCGTCCGCATTCGCATTGAAAAAGACGGCCGCATTTCTTCGGTCGAAATCGTCAAGTCGTCGAACAACCTGGTGATGGACGAATCCGTCCTCGCCGCCGCCAAACGCGTAACCCAGATTGACCCGCTTCCGTCCGGTCTCGGCTCTGGCGGCGCTTACTCGATCAATATCAATTTCGAACTCGAATAACCGCTATGAAAATCCAACGCCACCTCACCCCGAATGGAGAAACCGTCCTCGCAAGCCTTCGCGACGACGGCACGCTGGAGCGCCTGAGCGGCGATCTTTTTGGCACGCTCACACCAACGGGAGAAATCCTTCGCGAGAGCAAAATCCTCGCTCCGCTCGTGCCGACGACGGTTTTCTGCACCGGGCTCAACTATCGTAAACATGCCGAAGAAACCGGCGCAAAAATCCCAGGCTTTCCCGTGCTCTTCATGAAGTCCCCATCGGCATTGCAAAATCCCGGTGACCCGATCCTGATCCCAACCCATCTCGCCAGCAACGAAGTGGACTACGAATGCGAACTCGCGATTGTCATCGGACGCACCGCCAAAAATGTGCCGCCCGAACGTGCGCTCGACTACGTCCTCGGCTTCACGTGCGCTAACGACGTGAGCGCGCGCGACTGGCAAAAAGCATTCGGCGGGAGCCAATGGTGTCGCGGTAAAACGTTCGACACCTTTCTCCCCCTCGGCCCCTCCATCGTGACGCCGGACGAGATTCTCAACCCCAACGCCCTCCGCATTCGCACCCGCCTCAACGGCGAAACGATGCAAGATTCGAGCACGGCGGACATGATCTTCGACATCCCCACGCTCATCGCATTTTTCAGCGGTAGCACGACGCTCCTGCCTGGCACTGTCATTCTCACCGGCACCCCCAGCGGGGTCGGCATGGCGCGCACACCGCCTGTCTGGCTCAAACCGGACGACACCGTCTCCGTCGAGATCGAAAACATCGGCACCCTCACCAATCCCGTCGCCGCCGAGACTTAATCAAAAAATACCGGCGGAGGGTCTCGAACCCACACTCCCGAAGGAACACGATTTTGAGTCGTGCGCGTCTGCCAATTCCGCCACACCGGCTTTTTTGAGGTCGCCATGACCTCCCCAATCAGTGGCCCGCCGGGAGCGTTTCGGCAAGTGCAAAATCCCGCGCGCTTTGCGTGGCGAGCGTAAATTCTTGCTTGGCTGTCGCGGTCATCGTGTCAGCCTTTCGAGATGGCCACGAATACCGAAGACCCTCAGTTACCGCATGGCCACACGATTGCCGATCACGAGGGAATCGTTTCCATTGCGCCATTAGCGGAGGGTGAGCGGGTCGAGATCGCATTTGATCCGGCGCAGCTCTCTGAGTCCGATATTCGCAACATCGCGTTGGAACATATCACGCCGGTTACGGCTGGTCTCCAGCGATGCGCCTTGCGCTTGGATGGGCAGGCTTGCGAGGCGGCGGCGGCCAAACTGGAGCGCCGAATTGAAAAGGTTCCGGGCGTTCGGCGGGCGACGGCCACGTATGTCGGGCGGGTGTTGTGTTTGACGTTTGATTCGGCCGTTTCGAACGAAGCGGCCGTGCTCGACGGGGTGCGAGCCGCGGGAGCCAAGATTGAGCCGCTGACGCTGCGCCCGCGCGAGACGCTCTGGGCGCGCTTGCGTTCGGGCGACCTTAATGAAGAGGTTTCTTGCGCGGTTGGGTTTGTTTTTTTGATCGCATCTTTGGTGACCGAGCACACGGTTGGCAAAGGGGTGCTGGCAAACTGCCTCTACGTCGGCGCGTATTTTTTCTGCGGTCAATACGGTGTGCGATCCGCCATCGCCTCGCTGCGCGAACGGACTTTGGATATCGATGTGCTCATGGTGCTCGCTGCACTCGGTGCCGGGATCGTCGGTGCACCGTTCGAAGGCGCGTTGTTGCTCTTTCTGTTCAGTCTTTCGAACGTGCTCCAGAGTTACGCGTTGGAGCGCACGCAGCGGGCGATTGAGTCGCTGCTCACGCTTCGCCCGGACAAGGCGCTCAAAAAAATCGGCGGGACGGCGGAGCTTGTCGCAGTGGACTCGCTTGAGCCAGGCGACGTGGTGATCGTGCGGCCCGGCGAGTTGCTGCCGGTCGACGGCTCGGTGGCCGAGGGCACGAGCAGTGTGGATGAAGCCAGTCTTACGGGGGAATCCATGCCGGTGAGCAAAACTCTCGGAGCACCGGTTTTTGCCGGCACGCTCAATCAAACCGGCGCGCTCGAAGTCACCGTCACGAAACGATCCGAGGACTCCACGCTGGCACGCATGGTGAAACTCGTCGCCGAGGCGCAGGCCGAAAAATCCGGAACGCAGCGCTTTTTGGAAAAAGCCGAGCAGGGCTACGCAGCGGGCGTGATTGCTCTGACGATCATCGTGCTCCTGGTGCCTTGGTTGCTGTGGGGTGAGGAGTTCGCGATTGCGTTTTATCGTGCGATGACGGTCATGGTGGTCGCGTCGCCATGTGCGCTAGTGATCAGCACTCCGGCGACTGTGCTCTCCGCAATTGGCGGCGCGGCGCGGCGCGGAATTTTGATCAAGGGCGGCGCACATCTTGAGACCGCAGCGCGGGTGGACATCGTGGCTTTTGACAAAACTGGCACACTAACAATGGGCAAGCCGACCGTGACCGACATCGTGCTTCCGTCGGGCTTGCAAGCTGTAGCGACCGGTTCTTTGTCCGCCGAAGCGGTGCAACTCCTCGGCATCTGCGCCGCGCTCGAATCTAAATCGGAACATCCGCTTGCCGCCGCCATTCTGGCAGGTGCCAAGAAACTCGGCGTCAATTTGCCTGCCGCCGCCGCGTTCCAATCAACCCCAGGCAAAGGCGCCGAGGCCGATGTTGATGGCACGCGCTATGTCGTCGGCAGCGAGCGGCTTTTAACGGAGCTCAGCGCGACCGGCCGGGAGGCTTTTACCGCATTGACCTCTTCATTGCAAAAGCAGGGCAAGACATGCGTTTGGATGGGAGAGCGCCATGGCGACGACGTCGCGGTCCGCGCCGTGTTTGCCCTCGCCGACACGCTGCGTCCCGAGGCGCGGCAGATCGCGGCGCAACTCCATGCTCTCGGTGTCAAAAAAGTCGTCATGCTCACCGGCGACCAAGAGGCGGTCGCCGCCGCGATTGCGGCCGAAGCGGGCATTGATGAATTTCGCGCCAGCCTTCTGCCGGAGGACAAAGTACAAGCGATTCGACAGCTCAAAACCGAAGGCACGGTGATGATGATTGGAGATGGGGTCAACGACGCGCCAGCTCTTGCAACGGCGCATCTCGGCGTGGCGATGGGTGCAGCGGGAACCGATGTGGCGATGGAAACCGCCGACGTCGTGCTCATGGGCGACAAGCTGGAAAACATCGACAGTCTCTTGCGCACGGCACGACATACCCGTCGCGTGCTTCAACAAAATCTGACCTTTGCCGGCGGAGTGATCGTTATTCTCGTCGCTGCCGCGTTGGGCTTCGAACTTCCTCTCCCGATCGGCGTGATCGGTCACGAAGGCAGCACCGTTCTCGTGTGCCTCAACGGCCTCCGCCTCCTCGTTTACAAATAAGCCGCCGAGGTAGAGCCAGCTCGCTAACTCAAGTGACAACTGAACGTGCGGTGCCGTCGCGGAATTTTGTGACGAGGACATCACCGCGCGTGAGTTCGGACGCCTTGCGGATTGCCTTTCCGCTTTTGTCGAGCGTGACGGTGTAGCCGCGGGAAAGAGCTGCGTTGGGGTTCAGCGAAGCAAGCACCGCATTCGCTCGATCAAGGCGGGCTCGTAGGTCGCTGGTAGATTTGTTGCAGGCGTTCGAAAGCCGCGCGACAAGAAGGTCGAGCTGGCCGAGTGCCTCCGTGAGAGGCCGCTCAGGACTGCGTGCCGCGAGCACAGATCGTGCGCGGTCGAGGTGCCGACGGCGAGTGGCGAGTGCGCTCTCGATGCCGTGCGACAGATCCTCTTGGCAACGGTCGAGCGTTTGCTGGCGTTCACGTAACGCGCGTTGCGGTTCCAAAAAAAGAGCTGTGCGCCGCAACGCTTCGATGACATCGCGCAGCGTCGCGAGGCGCGTTGCGATGGGACGCACGAGCCGCGCCCGCAACGCCTCGATGCGTTCCATCAATTCCTCGCGATCCGCCGACAACAACTCGGCGGCAGCACTCGGCGTCGCGGCACGCAAGTCGGCGACGAAATCGGCAATCGTAAAATCAACTTCATGCCCGACCGCGCTCACGACAGGCACGGGCGAGGCCGCGATGGCGCGTGCGACGACCTCTTCGTTAAATTCCCAGAGATCTTCAAGACTGCCGCCCCCGCGCGTGACGACGATCACATCGACTGCCCCGGCGAAGTCGGCACGTCCGAGTTCCTCGACCGCCCGGGCAATCTCGTCCGCTGCGCCGCGACCCTGCACGCGCACAGGATGGATCACCACCTCAATGCCGCGATGCCGCCGATGGAGCACATCGAGAAAATCGCGAATCGCCGCACCCGTCGGCGAAGTCACCACACCGATGCGTTGCGGGAATTTCGGCAAAGGGCGCTTCCGTGCGCTGTCGAACAACCCCTCTGCCGCGAGGCGTTTTTTGAGTTCCTCGAACTTCGCCTGCAGCGCACCCGCACCTCGCTCGCGAACTTTGCGCACGATCATTTGATACTGTCCGCGCGGCTCGTAAACTGAGATCGAGCCAAAAACCTGCACCTGCACGCCGTCCGCAAAATTCATCCCGCGTAACTGCGCCGCCTGTCCCGCGAACAGCACGCACGTCAACTGCGCCGCCGCGTCTTTGAGCGTAAAGTAAACGTGACCCGAGCTTTGCCTCCGCATGTTCGAGACCTCGCCCTCGACCCACAGCTCGCCCACATCCGTCTCCAGCAAGGTCCGAATCCGCCGCGTGAGCGCCGCGACCGTGATCACTTCGGGCTCCGGAGTTTTCTTAGTGACCGGCCCCTGAAGATCGAAGCTTAGCTGGCTCATGTCGTCGCAGTGGCCGACGCCGCCACGCATCCGGGGCAAGTTCCAAAAAATTCGAGCGAGTGCGAGAGATTTTGAAATCCGTAGCGTTTCGCAATAGTCATCTCCGTATCGCCAAGCGGACACGGGATATCCAGCAACACGACGTCACCACACGTGCGACAAACAATGTGGTCGTAATGTTTGCGAGGATCGTTGAGTTCGTAATACGTGCACGAGCGCTGAAGGTTCACCTTGTGGACGAGGTGGAGTTTTTCCATTAGCGAAATCGTGCGAAAAACCGTCGCGTAATCCGGCTGCATCCCACCGTTGGCACCGGCTGCCGCCTGAATGTCCTGCAGCGTCATCGGGGACTTCGCATGGAAGAGACTCGTGACGATTCCCACCCGCCCCTTGGTGATGCGGAGTTTTTCGCTGCGGAGCATCTCCACGACGGACTCAACTGTGAACGAGGGCTCCTTTGGCGGCATGGGCACAACCATAGCTCTGCGTCCGCGGGGGCTCAACCGCCAAATCGCCGACGCACCGGAATGCCGCGCGCCGCGAGGCTCGCCTTGGCGTCGTCCACAGTGAACGTTCCGAAGTGGAAAATGCTGGCGGCCAGCACCGCATCGGCACCGCCTTTTTCAAGCACGTCGGCGAGGTGCGACAACTCGCCCGCTCCGCCGCTCGCAATGACCGGCACGCTCACGGCCCCGCTCACCGCGCGAGTGAGCTCAAGATCGTAGCCGCCGCAAGTCCCATCGGCATCCATGCTTGTGAGGAGGATCTCGCCAGCTCCGAGAGCCACGGCCTCTCGCGCCCACTCGACAGCGTCGCGCTCCGTCGCGCGGCGTCCGCCATGCGTATAAACGCGCCACGCGCCGGGCCCGTCACGTTTTGCGTCGATGGCCACCACCACACATTGCGTGCCAAACGCTTCCGCCGCTTCGCGAATCAGCTCCGGCCTCGCGAGTGCCGAAGTATTCACGCTGACTTTGTCGGCACCCGCGCGCAGCATCGTGCGAAAATCCTCGCGGCTCCGAATTCCGCCGCCCACCGTCAGCGGCATAAAACACTGCTCCGCCGTTTGCTCCACGACGGCCAGCATCGTCGCCCGTCCATCGGTCGATGCCGTAATGTCGAGAAAAACCAATTCGTCCGCGCCTTGGCGATCATACTCCCTTGCGCACTCCACCGGATCCCCCGCATCGCGGAGTTGAAGAAATTTCGTTCCCTTCACGACTCGTCCATCGGTGACGTCCAGACAGGGTATGACACGTTTGGCCAGCATTGCCCCACGTTATCCCCGCACCAGGCCACAGAGATCGAGACTAAAATGATTGCCTCCCCGCTCAGCCTTCCTATCTTCTCCTCCAGTAGATGGGTCGCAAGATCCAGGAATTGCAGCGAAGTCATGGAAAACCGAGTCGTTAATAAAGGACAAACCCCGCGCGCCATTACCTGGCGGTGCAAAGCGTTCGCCGCCATTGCCCTCCTCGCGCTGAGCGGATGCGCCTCCCCAGGCGGATACTACGGCCCCGGAGCAGGGCATTTTGACACCGTCGTCGTCGATGCCGGGCATGGCGGCAGCGACTCCGGCGCGCGCCCGCGATCCGGATCCAACGAAGAAGCCCTGACCCTCGATACCGCCCGCCGCCTCGCCGTCATCCTCCGCCGCAACCGGTTCAAGGTCGTCGAGACACGCACAAGTGATTATTTTGTCCCGCTCGGCGCGCGATCCGCTACCTCAAATCGCCGCTCGTCATGCATCTTCGTAAGCGTGCATTACAATTGGGCCCGCCGCCAAGGCGCTCACGGAATCGAGACCTTTTATTTCGGCATCCGTTCAAAACGCCTCGCCGCCAACGTCCAGCGCGAAAACCTCAAGGCCTACTCCACGATAGACCGCGGCATTAAAGAGCGTGGATTCTACGTCCTGCGTACCAATCGCCGTCCCGCCATCCTTTGCGAACTCGGCTTCGTCTCCAACGCCGCGGAAAACCAAAAAATTCAGAATCCCGCCACCCGCCAACGCCTCGCCGAGCGCATCGCCGCAGGCATCATCGCCGAACGCAACGGTCGTCAGCCCTAAAAAAAAGTGAGCCGGCACTCGGATTCGAACCGAGGACCGACGGTTTACAAAACCGTTGCTCTACCACTGAGCTATGCCGGCAAACAGGAGAGGCAAACTATCCGTCACCACGCGCAGGCACAAGCGGAAAACGCCTAGCGTATCTCGGGAGTTCCCCTGGGAAAGCCGAATCAAGGGCGATGGGGCGTTGACCCCATGGCGAAGTGGCGCTCCGTCTCGTATTTTTCTTGAATGAAATCAAGCACGACAGATCGAATCGAAGGCGCGGGTAAAACCGCAAAGGGTAATGTCAGGGCCGCCATTGGCAAGGCGGCTGGAAACCAGAAAATGCAGGATCGCGGGACTGCTGAAAAAGTCACTGGCGAGTTACAAAGCAAGATTGGAGACGTGAAAAAAGTGTTCGGCAAATAATATGGGTAATTGCCCTATTTTTACTTCTTCGTCCAACCTTCGTAAACTTGGGGTTAAGACCCCATTGGAAGGCATGGCGGAGAACACTACAATTTTTTTATGAACTTACTCATTGTGTTAATCGTGTTGATGCTTTTGTTCGGCGGCGGCGGCTTCTATTTGGGCGGACCTTTGATCGGCTGGGGCGGGTTTGGACTCATTTTGCTTATCCTGATCGTTCTCTTGTTTACCGGCAATCTGAGCCGGAAATAGTTTTCATAGGGGCAGGGTGGAGTTGCGGTTGAGGGAATCACCGATTCATCGAGGGGCTTCGGCCTCCCAGCATAAAAGTCGGACATGCCAGAGGATGTCCCTCGTGCGCTGCGGAGCTGCGCAATCCTTCGGGGTGGAAGACCCCGACCACTGGCAACCGTTGGGCTGGTGAGAACTTGAAGTAACCGCGTCGCCGCGAGGCGGGGTGGAGAGCAACGGAAAGAACCTGAACGACCGCAACGAAAGTGAACACGATACAGCAAAACCACGACGACGAGCCTGTGAGAGACTGGCGAAGTTTCGATCTCCGCAAGGGGACTGACCAGTGGGGGGCAACAACGCAAAGCCTCACCGGGAGTGGTTGTGTGGGTGGTGGCGGTAGGGCAGGAAAGGAGAGCGCAGTGAACGCAGGAGATCTGCCGGGACAGGAAGCCGCAAGGCTCCCGGCAGAAGTCAGAGCCGCCATAGTAGCGCAAGCAAGCCGCGAGGAAGCCGGAGAACCCGGCACCGCGGAACGAAGCCGGGTAATGACCGGTGGAGCCAAGGGCGGCAGGAAGGCAAATTCCGAAGGGGAAAGACCAAGCGAAGAAGAACCTCCGCGAGTTCTGGAAACGGATAAACAAGGAGGAGAAGACTTGTGGCAA
>JBBRHN010000084.1:0-8373 GCA_038222685.1 Chthoniobacterales bacterium
GTTGGCGGCTTTGAAGGATCTCGTGGATCGGCAGCTGATCATCCAGGAATTTCGCAAGATGTCGGAGAAGGGGGCGAGCATCCCGGATTACGTTGTCGACGACCGGATCGCATCAATCATCCGCGAGGAGTTCGGCGGCGATCGTTCGGCGTTTGTTCGGACGTTGCAGGCGCAAGGATATACGGTGACGCGGTTCAAGGAGATCGAGCGCGAGAAGATTGTCGTGCAAGCGATGCGGCAGTCTAAAGTGAACGAAAACTTTGTGGTATCGCCGACGCAGATTCAGGCTTTTTACAACAAAAACAAAGCGGCGTATTCGTTGCCTGAGCAAATCAAGTTGAGGATGGTTGTGCTGCGCGACAAGGCGGACGGCGACGTGCCGGGAACGGGCGGCAAGGAGCAGATTGCGGACGAAATCCGGCAGAAGCTGGTCGAGGGGGCGGAATTTGACCGCATGGCGCAGATGTATTCCGACGATGAGGGCACGCGCGACACGGGCGGAGATTGGGGATGGATCGAACGGGGAACTTTGAACGAGCAGTTGACGAGTGTGGCCTTTGCGCTGAAGCCCGGGCAGGTGGGCCCGACAGTGCGGATTGGCGATTCGTTTTACATTATGCTGGTCGAGGCAAAAAAGGGCGCATCGATCAAACCGATTGCCGAAGTGCGTGACGAGATTGAACGCAACTTGACCCAGCAGGAGCGGCTGAAAGCCCAGCAACGCTGGCTCGATACGCTTCGAGCCAAGGCTTACATTAAGATCTTGTCGTAGGCGCGGAGTCGGAGGCGAGAAGGTCCACGCACTTGCGAATGGCGGGGCCGAGGATGGCGAGGCACTCAGTTACGGCGGAGGGGCGTCCGGGGAGATTCACGATAAGCGACGACCCGCGAACACCGGCGGTCGCGCGCGTGAGGATCGACGTGGGGGCGACTTCGAAAGATTTGAGCCGTTGAATTTCGCCAAATCCGGGGAGTTCTTTGTCAATGACGGCGCGGGTCGCTTCGGGGGTGATGTCGCGCGCGGTCGGGCCGGTGCCTCCCGTGGTGAGAATGAGAGCGCAGCTGTTGTTGTCTGCGAGATCGATGAGGGCTTGCGAAATGTCGGCTTGCTCATCGGCGACGAGGCGGCGGAGCCACTCCGCGTTTGGGAAAAGTTCGCACAGTGCGCGTTCGATTGCCGGGCCGCTCAAGTCCTCATAGACACCCGCGCTCGCGCGATCACTAGCGGTGATGCGTCCGATTTTCATGGTGAGATTTTTATTTTGGTGAGCACGCGGAGGTCGGTGATGTGCATGTCGGTATCAACGGCTTTCATCATGTCGTAGAGCGTGAGGGCGGCGACGGAAGCGGCGGTGAGGGCCTCCATTTCGACGCCGGTTTTTCCGTGGATGGAGACGGTGGTGAGTATGCTCACCGATGCCGTTGCGACGGCAAACTCGACCGTGACGGAGTCGATGAGGAGGGTGTGGCAAAGCGGAATGAGGGTGGCGGTTTGCTTGGCGGCTTGGATGCCAGCGATGCGGGCGGTGGCGAGGACATCTCCTTTTGGGAGGGCGGATTTTTTGAGGAGGCGAATGGTCGCGGGGCGGCAATGGAGGGTCGCGGAGGCTGAGGCGAAGCGCTTCTGGACGGGTTTCGCTCCGACATCAACCATGCGAGCGGCTCCGGTCGAATCGAGGTGGCTGAGGGTTTTCTTTTTCACAACAGGAAGCCGTTGAGGTTGTCAGAATGCGTGGGATCGGCAAGCGCGGGAATACGGACGAGGGCGTTCGCGGAGGTGAGGTGGCGAATGTCAGACGAGTCGCGCCACGCGATGAGATCGAATGGAGAAGAGCGGCAGGGCCACCACGTTTCGCGGGGATCTTGAAGTTTGCGAAGATCGTGTGGGACCGGCGCGGTGAAGCGTTCGGGAGGTGGAGCGCCAGTTATGGAAGCAAGGGCGTGGCGAACGAAGAGATGGAAACAGACGAAATGCGAGAGAGGATTACCAGGGAGACCGAACGCGAGGGTTTCGCCGCGTTGGGCGAGGAGGAGCGGTTTGCCAGGCTTCATGGCCACGCCGGCAAAGACGATGTCGAAACCGGTGGCGAGGAGGCATTCTTTGGTGTGGTCGTGGTCGCCCACGCTGGCGCCGCCGCTAATGAGGATAATGCGGGCGTTTCGGGCGTTGGGAGATTCAAGCGCAGCGCGGAGTTGGGAGGGATCGTCGGGCAATTTCGCGTGGCCGACGAGGGAGGCGCACTGATCCGCGAGAAGCGCGGCGATCATGGGCGAGTTGGAGTCTCGAATTTCTCCGAATCCCGGAGTGCGGGAGGCATCGACGATTTCGCGCCCGGTGGAGATGTGGAAGACTGGAACGGGTTTGGCGACGAGCGGGTGGGTTTTGCCGACTGAGGCCAGGAGTGCGATTGCGCCCGGGTTGATGCGGATGCCGCGCGAAACCAGGACGTCGCCGCGAGCCGCTTGGGAAGCGCGTTGGCGGATGGCTGAGCCTGCGACGATTTTGGTGCGGACGGTTATGAGGTTGCCGGTGACAGAAACGTCTTCTTGTCGGATGACGCAGACTCCTGTCTCGGGCACCGCGCAGCCCGTCGAGACCCGGAGCGTTTCGCCGGGCTCGGGCTGGCGGGGCGGATCGCCCGCGAGGATTTCGCCCGCGAGTCGGAGCGAGGAGGCGGGCTCGGCAAGCATGAGGTAGCCATCCATCGCCGAGCGGGAGAATGCAGGGAGATCTTCCGGCGAAACGACATCCTCGTGGAGGATGCGCCCCGAGACGGCGTTCAAGGGGCCGGGCTCGGCGGAAATCGGCGTGCAGCGTTGCTCGATCAGGGAGCGGGCGGCGTCGACGGAAATCATGGCATCGGTCCCATTTTCCAAATTGGCACATCGGTCTTAAGTCGGTCCATAAAAATTTCCAGAAAGCGAATGGCTTCTCTTCGGTGTGGGGAGAGAATGCGGACGCCGATGGCGATTTCTCCAACGGGAATTGTGCCGATGCGGTGGACGACATGCACTTCGCGGCATTCTGTCGCTGACTCGGCGATGATGCGGTGAATTTCGTTTTCAGCCATGGGTTGATAGGCCTCGTAGACGAGATGCGTGATCGGGAGACCCGCCTCTGTGGCGCGCACGCGGCCAAGGAAAATCAAATCCGCTCCATCTTCGGTGCCAGTGGAAACGGGCGCGACGTTCTCGCGAACGGGAGCCTCGGAAATGTGAACGGCGATGACCATGCTAACCGCCGGAAACGGGTGGAATGAGAGCGATTTCGTCACCGGGAACGAAGCATTCGTCCGGCGTGGCGTAGCAATGGTTGCGCGCGAAGCGCGCCGTCGCCAGCACAGGAGCGAGCCCGAAAAATTGGTCGCTGAGTTTTTTGCGGAGCTCAGGCTGAGTGATCGAAGCGCTGCACGGCATCGAGATCTCCGAAGTGCCAGCGATGTCGCGGGCAGAACTGAAGAACAGGACACGGAGAGTGAGCGGGTCGCTCATCGTGATTGCAGGCGGCGTTGTGAGACGGGGTTGAGTTGAAACATGTGGCCCTGCGGCGCGAGGCTGCCTGGTTTTGAAGGATTGGCAAACGCGATGCGACCATTCGGATCAATGAGGGTTTGTGAATGGAGTTTGAGCTTGAGGAATCCAATGGACGCTTCGATGGCACTGGCATCCCAAAACTGGGAGTTTTCGTGAATGAGCCGACGGTATTTCGGGTCGATGAGGACAGTAAGAATCACGCTCTGGCCATCCTCGGAAAGTGTCTTCGCGGTGACTTGTCCCACGCTAAGGTCGCGGTAGACGACTTTCGCACCGGTAAGAATCGTCGTCGCAGGCGCGGAAATCCGAATCTCAAACCCCTGAAGTCCGGCGGCGACGGGATCGGAAGTTTTGACCCCGACGAAAGATGAGGCGGTTTTCGATCCTGATCCTGGCAGGCATTCGATGTAAACGCCGCTGATCATGGTTTCGATGCCCGTGATACCTTTGAGGGATATTTTTGGTTCAACGATGGCAAACGAAGAGCCGATCTTCTGGAGGAATTCGTATCCGGCTCGCAATCGAGCGGTCACCTCGACTTTGCCATTGGCCGTGCTAAGGGACTCGACTAGGCCAACGGGAACGCCGAGGTAGCGGAGTTCAGACCGTCCCGCCAAGAGCCCGCGACCGGTTTCGAAAGTGATCCGGATCGGCCCCGAAGTGGCTGCGGCGAGCGCTTCGTTGTCGAAGAGCTCGAACACAGAAGCGGAGGGTGCAGGAGCGGCGGGGATGTTGAAAGTGTCGAACGCGACTCCACCTTGGAAGAGTGCCTCGATGCCTTGGGTCTCGACTTTGACGACACCTGGCCCGAGCGAGACGGCGCTCGCCGGCACCCGCCAGAAGCGCGAGTTCTCGCGAAGCGCGTTGGCGTATTCGCGATGGACGACCACGCGCAGGACAGGGCGGGCATTTTCGTCGAGCGCTTTTTCCAGAACCGAACCGGCCACGAGCCCGCGGTAAAAAACGGGCGCACCTTTTGAAATCGAGGGGATGTTTTTTGCAGTGAGTTTGATGGGGATGCCCGCTTGGTTGGCACTCGCTTTATCCCACTCTTCGTTGCTAACCGAGCGTCCGAAAAAGCTGGAAGCCAACTCGGTCGCGTTGCCGGGTTCTAGTGCGAGGTAGGCACCGGTCACAATCGTGTCGAGACCGCTCACGCCTTCGAGAGAGATGCGGGGTCGAACGAGAGTGAAGAGGGCCGACGCGCGCGCGAGATCTGAAAACGCCGATTCGAGGCGTATAACAGCCTCCACGCTCCGCGTAGCGGCGTTGACATTAACGGATTCGACCAAGCCAATCGGCTGGCCGAGAAAGCAAACGCGAGTGGTGCCGGCAATGAGGCCCCGCGCGTCGTCGAGGGAAATGGTGAGGATAGGCCCATCCGCCCGGGCAAAGGTCTCGTTGCTATCGAGTTGAAAAACCGTCCCGTCGGTGGCCGTTTGGCCACCCGGGGTGAAGGAGTCGAAGGCAATGCCGCCTTGAATGAGAGCCGCGAGTCCAGCGACATCCAGCGACGCTCCGCCGGGTCCGAGATTAAGCGAGGCGGCCGGAAGAATCCAGAAGCGGGAGTGTGTGAGGACGAGCCCCGCGGTTTGCTTGTTGAAGTGCACCTCGATACGCGGGAGGCCGTCTCTGGTGAGGGTCTTTTCGCGCACGGCACCGACGACGACGCCGCGGTGATAAACCGGAGTTCCCCTCCCGATCAGCGGCATCGAGTCGGCTTGCAGTTCGATGGTGAGCGCCGGAGATTCGAGGGCATCAAGTGGGGCCGTCGAGCGGCCGTTGAAGCGTGTCTGAGGCTCGCCTCCGCGCGCGCGGGCCTGAATCGAATTGCCCTGAATCAACGCCTCAAGGCCGCTTGTTTGGGTGAGAGAGATCACGGGTTGATCAATCCAAAAATCGGTCTCCGAGCGGGCGATGCCGTCGGCGAACGCCTTGAGCCTCACGGATACAACGACCGATTTGAGGTTGTCGTCAAGGCGAACGTGTGACACGACGCCGGATGTGACACCGCGATAGACGAGAACGGTTTTGCCCGGTTGCATTCCTGGTGCGCTGGCGAAGGAAATTTCGATTTCAGGTCCTAGCGATTTCCAATTGCTCCAAAAAAACCATGCCGTCGTTGCGAGAGCGAGGATGGGAAACACCCAGACCCATGCAGCACTTGATCCGCGGGACTTTACGAGTTGCCCGTGGTCGGCGGGCGGCGGGTTCGAGGGTTCAGGTTCAGTCATTTTGCGGCGGATGTTTCTTCGGTTTCCCAGATGAGTTTTGGCTCATAGACCTCGGCGGCGAAAAGAGTGCATAGCAATACTGCGGAAAAAAACAAGGCACCGGGCTCGGCTTGCACGCTGGCGAGGATGCCGAGTTGGCCCACCGCGGCCAGAACGGCGAGCAGGAAGATATCGATCATCGACCATGTTCCGATCTGGTGGATGATCCGGTGAGCAGCGGCACGGTGGGGGCGAAGCGTGCTCGTGCCGTGCAGGAGGAGCATCCACGAGAGGCTCAGGAGTTTAAGAAACGGCACGACGATGCTGGCGAGAAACACGATGCCAGCAACGGGCCAGAGCCCGGAATCGTAGAGTTCCTGAACGCCGCCGAGCACGGTGAGCGGCTCGACATCGCCTGCGACGGTCATGGTCATCACCGGAATGACGTTGGCCGGGATGTAGAGGACCAACCCTGAAGCGACCAGTGCCTGTGCGAGACGGACGCGCGTGAGATTTTTCACCCCAGTTCCTCGAGCCGACGCGCGACGATGGCACGGTCAAAAGTTTGGGAGACGACAAACGTGCAGACAGAAAGCAATGCGATCCAGAAGATCCCGAGATCCCATTGAACGGAGCCAAGCATGTCGAGTTTCACCACGGCGACAACGCAGGCGACGGCAAAGACGGGGACGAGGCTCCATGCTTCGATGCGTTCCGACGCGTGCGCGATCTGCCTGACCATTGGCCAGCGTTGTCCGAGGCAGCAGGCAGCGGAGACATACCAGACCGAAAGCAAGTGAAGAACCGGAGCGGCGATGGCACAAAAAAACACGAGAACGGCGACCGGCCAGTAGCCCTGCGCTCCAAGACTGAGAAC
This sequence comes from Chthoniobacterales bacterium, assembly GCA_038222685.1. Classification (GTDB taxonomy): domain Bacteria; phylum Verrucomicrobiota; class Verrucomicrobiia; order Chthoniobacterales; family Terrimicrobiaceae; genus JBBRHN01. Next base: position 6,625 of record JBBRHN010000084.1, read on the forward strand.
GCCAGTGATAATCAAATTCGACTGCGTATTGCCGGCAACGTCGAAGGTCATCACGGGATAGGAATTCGCGAGGGCGGCGAGGATAAGCCCCGTCGTGGCAAACGCCCATGCCGGATGGAGCGAGCGAATGCGCCCCTCGCGCTTGAGAACGTGCGAGCACCGGCCGCAACGGAGTTCCTGGCCGACTTCCAGCTCGCGGTCCAGAAATCCTGCGGCACACGTCGGACACGAGTTTGGAGTCAGGTCGTCAGCCATCGGGCGCGGGTTTTGCTTCGCGCACGCTGGCAACGAATGCTGCCGCAGCGTGGGTAATGTCTTCGGCAACGTTCGCCCTCGCTTTGGCGAACCGGGGGCGGAACCATGGAAACAAGCCAATCACGTCGTGGAGGACAAGGATTTGCCCGTCGCAAGCGGGTCCGCTGCCGATTCCTACGGTTGGCGCGGCGACTCTGCACGTGATGGTTTCTGCAAGCGGCGGGTGGACGAGTTCGAGGACAATCGCACTCACGCCCAGTCGGTCGAGGGTCAGGGCATCCTCGAGCAGTGAGGCGGCCTCCGTTTCGCCTTTGCCTTTGATCCGGTATCCGCCTTCCACAACGACTCGTTGCGGGAGCATGCCGAGGTGTCCGATCAGGGGAAATCCGGCGGCCAGAATCGCCTCGATAATCGCCTGACATTCGCGTCCGCCTTCCACTTTCACTGCATCAGCGCCTGCCTGAATGAGGCGCCCGGCGTTCTCCACTGCCATCGCGGGGGTTTCGTAGCTTTTTGAGGGGAGGTCGGCGACGATCCATGTTTTTTTTGCGCCGCGCGCTACGGCTTCGGTGTGGTGAAGCATGTGCTCCATCCTGACGTGGGTGGTGTCCGGATACCCCAAAACCACCATTCCGAGAGAGTCGCCGACGAGGAGAAAGTCCAACCCGCAGTCGTCCAAAATTCGGGCCGTTGGGTAGTCGTAGGATGTCAGCGAGGCGATTTTTTGACCGGCTGTTTTCCTTTCGCGGAGAAATTGGGTTGGTTGTTTCAAGCGGCTAAATAGGTAACTCGTTAAAGAAACGCTACGACGGTCGGCGGCATGATTTTCAAAGACCCGCAAAGATCTCGAACTGAGCGGTGCGTTTGACCAATGAGGCGACCCGGGCAGATGTCACAGAGCGGGGCAAGAACAAAAGCGCGCTCGGCGATTCGTGGATGCGGCAGTGTGAGCGTAGCGTGCGATATTTGAAGTGAGCCGTAAGCTAGCAAGTCGAGATCGATAGTTCGAGGAGCGTGAAAGGCATGATCGGCGGGGCGACCGAGTTCGCGTTCCCAGATTTGAATCACGGCGAGAAAATCGAAAGGAGGGAGAGAAGAGGAGAGTTCAACAGCGGCGTTGAGGAACGAGGGGGAGCCTGGCGGGCAGTCAATGGGAGCCGTTTCGTAAACGCGGGAGCAGAGGAAGGGTTGATCGCCCTCGTGAATAGTCCTGAGTCGATCCTTTGCCGCGCGCAGGAGCTCTAGGCGGTTGGCGAGATTTGAGCCCAGCGAGACGGTGACTCTCATGGGGGATTACGCCAAGCCCAGGACATCTTGCATGTCGTAGAGGCCGGGCGGCTGATCGAGAGCCCAGCGGGAGGCGCGGAGGGCTCCGATGGCAAAGGTGTCGCGGCTGGAGGCTTTGTGAGTGAGTTCGAGGCGTTCGCCGAGCGTGGCAAAAAGCACGGTATGATCGCCCACGACATCGCCGCCCCGGATGGCGTGCATGCCGAT
>JBBRHN010000085.1:0-8301 GCA_038222685.1 Chthoniobacterales bacterium
ACCCACTCGCGGGAGGACGTGCTCGCTCTCTCCGCAGCCATCGGTCAGTTGAAAAACGCGGCCTGAAGTCTCACCGCAAACTCGCCCGGAGCGCGTTTTGGACGCCTTCATCGGTGGCGTTCTCCGGACATTTCCACGCTACAAACCCATCCGGCCTCACAAGAATTGCGCCGGTCGTTCCAAAGCCCGCACGAGCCGGATAATCGGCGTCCTCGAAATCCGTTGGCCGACAGACTTTCCCGCTGAGCGAAGCCTGCTCGCCTGCAAGAACCACAAACCTCCGCCCCACGAGATCAAGTGTAGAAACGCGACGCCCGTTTTCGCGCAGCCAGGCATGCGGAATCCGCTCTGACTCGCCGTATCGAACACCAACATCAAACGAATTGGGCTCCGCTTGCCGGGAAGAATTCCTCACCGAAGCCCGAATCGCCTCGAAATCTCCGCGCAGCGCGGCTTCCACCTGTTTGAACACCTCACCGGAATTAGCGTTAGCATGGTGCATCGCGGCCAAGGAAACCTCCCGCCGCTCCCGATCATACGAGTCCAGGAGACTTTCACTCGCCTCGCCGTGCACCACCGCCGCCAGTTTCCATGCGAGATTGTGCACAGACTGAATCCCCGTATTGAGCCCCAGCCCGCCTGCCGGACTCAACCGCGCCGCCGCGTCGCCAGCGAAAAAGACGCGTCCATGGCGGAACGCCGACGCAACTTTCGGGCTCATCACCCAATTCGCCACACCGAGAACATTCACGCGCAAATCCGGCAGCCCCATCGCCGAACGAATAGCCGCGATGAAGTCATCTGGAACAGGTTCGCGCCCCTCGTCACCGGGTTGAAGAAAATGATGCATCAGCCACAGGTCGCGGCCATTGACCGAAACCAAAAACTCCACGAGATCCTCGCGAAGGATGTTATAGAGCAGCGAGGAACGTCCCGCCGGGAGCGGCCCCGGATCGGCGTGAAAATAGACATTATGAAAATGCCCCAGATCACCGGGGCCCTCCGCCGCAACAGCCAGCATTCGCCGGAGTGGACTCCCCGCCCCGTCCGCCGCGATCACCCACTCCGCACGCCACTGAGCCAGCCCGTCGGGCGTCATCACATCGAGTTCGACACAATGCGCGTGCTGTCGAATCTCTCCCACACGGTGTTCAAAAGCCACCGTCGCCAACGGCTCGGCCTCCAGCGCCGCCAACAAACCCGCCTCCGTGTGCGGCTGAGGCGAGTGGAACGATGAGCAGGGGCTCAGCGGCGACTCGCGCGGCGGGAGCGGTGCGCGCCCCAATTCCTCGCCCACAAATGATTTCGCCCAGATCATCAATTGTGTGTCAGAAGTCGAAAAATCCGCCTCCCGCATTTGATCGCCAATTCCGAGTTCACGAAAAATTTCCGCCGTCCGCCGCGTGATTCCCATGGCTTTGGGATGCGTCGAGATTCCGGCGTGCTTCTCAAAAATCACACAAGGCACGCCCGCCCGCGCCAGCATTAAAGCACTTGCCAAGCCCACCGGGCCAGCCCCCACAATCAATACCGACGACTCGTGAGATACGACCATTCTTGAATCATCACACGTCCTGCCGTGTTTGAAAAGACTCCTTCGCACGCGAAGCTATTTGGGTCAAGCCGGAGGTTGACCCTCCACTGGGACGGGCGCGTCTTTCTCGTGGAGGGACATCCTCTGGCATGTCCCACTTTACGGGCTTCGGGTTAGAAGCTGATATTCAACCCGTCGGAGATCATGTTGCTTGAGAAGTCTTGGCGGGCGAAGTCGGCGTTGTAGAACGCGTTGAAGTTGACGCGATCGCCGATCTGGACCGTGAATCCGGCGCCAGCGTAGACGGCATCGCGGGCCGGGACGGTCGTGGCGTATTCGAAGCTTGGGCCGCTGCCTCCGTCGAGGGCGGCTCCGATGTTGCGTGAGTTTTGGAGGAACTCGTGCTGCCAGAACATGCTGACCTGCGGGATGATGGAGATTTTGTCTCAGAGCTTCCATGTGTAGGCGAGGCGCGCGCCGAGGGATGTGCGCAGGCTGGTGGCGGCCTGGTTGTTGACCTTGAGATCGAGCGACTCCAACGAGAACTTTCCCCTGCCCGTGGTGGAGGCGTTGCGCGTCCTCGGACACGACGTGCTCACCTCTCTCGAAGCGGGAAACGCCAATGCCGCCACGCCTGACGCAAAAGTGCTCGTCTTTGCTGCGGCACAAAAACGTGTTTTGATGACGGTGAACGGTCTACATTTCCTTCGCCTGCATCGGGACATGCCAGAAAACAAGAAACGAGCTCTCGTTCGGAGAGTGAGAAAGGCGCGTCTGCTCTAGCCCCCAGCGATTGCGGGAACGATGCTAATCTCGTCGCCGGCTTTCACCGGTGTGGCCTTTTCTTCGAGGAAGCGGATATCCTCGTCGTTGACGAAGATGTTGACGAAACGGCGGACATTGCCCTGCTCGTCGCAGATGCGTTCGGTGAGGCCGGGAAAGGCTGTGTCGAGGTTCGCGAGAACGTCAGCGATGGTCGCTGCGCCCTCGATGGATACAACCTCCTGGTCATTGGTGAGCTTGCGGAGCGGGGCGGGGATTCGGACTTGGATGGACATAATTAGTGAGCGACTGCTGATGATTGTTGAATATTGTCGTTGGCGATGAGTGCTTCGAACTCGCGAAGGCTCGGATTGATCAGACGCGCTTCGCCGCACTCGCCATGGATGGCCTCCTGCGTCTTCAGGCCGTGGCCCGTGATGCAGAGAACGATGCTCTCGTTGCGGGGAATCTTCCCCGACTCGATGAGCTTGCGCGCGCAGGCGACGGTGACGCCGCCGGCGGTTTCGGCAAAGACGCCCGCATACTCGGCGAGCATACGGATGCCATCAATGACCTCTTCGTCGGAGCAATCCTCGGCACTGCCGCCCGTTTCGGCCAGAGTGCGCAGTGCATAGTAACCGTCAGCCGGAGTCCCGATCGCCAGAGATTTGACGATGGTTTTTGGATTCGGAACGGGCTTGACCATGTCGGTGTTTTTCTTTTTCGCCGTGGAAATCGGTGAGCATCCCGAGGCTTGCGCCCCATGGACGGCAAACGGCGCTTCCTCCAGCACGCCGATGCGGATGAACTCCTTGTAAGCTTTGTGAATCTTCGTGAGAAGCGATCCGCTGGCCATCGGGATGACCGTGTGTTTTGGGATCTTCCAACCGAATTGCTCGGCGATCTCAAACCCCATGCTCTTCGAGCCCTCGGCATAATAGGGACGGAGATTCACGTTCACAAATCCCCACCCGTATTTGCCGGCAATCTCCGAGCAAAGACGGTTCACTTGATCGTAAGCGCCATGGATGCCGATGACCTGCGTGCCGTAGATTAACGAGCCCACGACTTTGCTCCGCTCCAAGTCCGCCGGAATCAGCACATAGCTCTTTAAACCCGCTGCCGCTGCGTTGGCAGCGACTGAGTTGGCCAAATTGCCAGTGGAGGCGCAGGCGACGATCTCAAAGCCCAACTCGCGCGCCCGACTCAACGCGACCGAGACCACTCGGTCTTTAAACGAAAGCGTCGGGTAGTTGACCGTGTCGTTTTTGATGTAAAGTTCGTCGACGCCGAGCTTCGCCGCGAGACGGTCCGCCCGGACGAGTGGCGTGAAACCGACCTGCTGGCCAACAGTTGGATCGCCGTCGATGGGCAGCAACTCGCGGTAGCGCCACATCGTTTGCGGGCGCGAGGTGATGACTTCGCGGTTGAGATGCTTCGCGATAAGGTCGTAGTCATACGCCGCTTCCAAGGGGCCAAAATCAAATTCACAAATATGAATCGCCTCTTTCGGATACAGGCGTCCGCATTCCCGGCATTTCAGGTTCGAAAAAAATGTCTGTGTCTGGCTCATGGTTTTGTTCTGATCCGACCAAGAGTGGACGAGTGACAAGACACAACAGATTTCTCGAAATGCCCTCTCATCTTTTCCCCTTCGCCCGCTTGCGCGGACTCTGGAGCTGGATTTGGCACCCGGGCCCGAATCGGACTTGTCTGAAACTCAGACGAGTCGAATCCGGCGGTTGCCGTGGCTTCACAGGGCCAGTCCCTCTGCCACTCTTGATAAGATTTGCCCGAATGTTCTCCGTGATCGCCGTTGCGTCAAGGAGAAATTCCCGCTATTGGCCTTCGGGGGAATGACGACTCTGGCACCACCTAGCTCGACGAAGGCCTCGACGCTTGCCTTCGCGCTGGCGTTTCTTCCCAAAGCCAGACGCGACGACTCTCTCACTTTTTATCGGTTTTGCCGGACGGTTGACGACATCGCAGACTCCCCCGATCTCGCCCTTTCCGAAAAGCGCAAACAGCTCGACGAGTGGCTGGCGGCTGTCGAAGACCGCTCACTTCCGCACGAGTTGGAGGCAATCGTTCAGCGTTACGAAATCGATCGCGCTCTGCTCGCCGAGATTGTCCGCGGTTGTGCGATGGATATCGAAAGCGTCCGGTATCCCGATTTGCCCGCGCTCGAAAAATACTGCTGGCGCGTCGCCTGTGCCGTCGGCTTGGTCTCCGTGCGAATTTTTGGCTGCCACGGCGACGCCGCAAACGCCTACGCCGAGCAACTCGGGCATGCACTCCAGCTAACAAACATCCTCCGTGATGTCGCCGAGGATGCCAGCATGGGACGCATTTACCTCCCGCTCGATGACCTTGAAAAATTCGGCGTTACCGAGGCCGAACTTTTGCGCGGCCAGCCCGGCCCGGGGTTCCTGCCGCTGATGCTGTGCCAGGCTGCCCGGGCTCGAACGCGCTTCGCCGCGGCGACTCCCCCGCTCGCAGAGTGGCACCGACTGCGCTCCCCCGAAATCATGCGCGCATTCTACGAAAAAATCCTCGCCCGTTTGGAATCCGCAGATTTTCCCGTTTTCGAAAAACGCATCCGGCTCGGACGCGTCGAAAAGTTCTCGACCGCGCTCGCGATCCTTCTCCGTCCTCGGGGAAAATCTCCCGTGTCCTGATCTCGCCGGGCATTTTTTCAAATCACCGCTCTTGCGTCGCCGGACGAATCGGTTTTCAGTCACGTCCACGACGATGCGCGCAATCGAGTGTGAAAATCTCACCTGCTGCCGGGCCATGTGGAACGGTCAGGGTTCCGTTGCGGTTCGAGACATCTCGCTGCACGTTCACCGCGGCGAGTTTGTCGGATTTTGCGGTCCCAACGGCTCCGGCAAAGGCCTCCTTCTCAATCTCATCGGCCTACTCGAACGCCCCGATTCCGGCATCTTGCGCCTTGGCGGCGAGGAGACGTCCAGCTTCGCGGACGAGGACGCCGCCGAATTTCGCAACGAAGCGTGCGGGTATCTTTTTGGCCATCCTTATCTCCTGCCCTCTTTCAGCATCGCGGAGAACGTTGCCATGCCGCTTTTTCGCATCCGGGGAGGAGACGCCGTCAAAGCCCGCCAGCGCACGCTCGAAGTCCTCCGCTTCGCAGGGATCGAAAATTTCGAAACCCCACTCGCCGGACGCACCGATCACGCCGTGCGATGGCGCGCCGCCTTTGCCCGCGCCCTCGTGCACGAGCCCGGAATCCTTATCGCCATTTCCCCTCCGTGCGGCAACGAACTCCTTCCGCTCGCCCGCCGCGCCGCGCGCGAACTGGGCATCACCATTCTTTGGTCCGGCCCACGCGAGGAACTTTCCCCCGTCGCCGACCGCATCATCGAGATTCGCGACGGCCGCCTCGCTGCCGATTAAACCAACGCGTCGTAGTCCACGCCCACCTTCGCTCCGTAGGATCGAAACTCCGCCGCGTGCCCGATCAGCACCACGCCCACTACGGCCGCGTCGTCCGAATAACCAACCCCCGGCACGCTGTCGGGAATAATGTCCACACCCTTCGCGAGATACCGCACCGCAAAAACCGACTCCGGCAACGCGCTAAAATCTCCCGCGATATACTCGTCATCGAGAACGTCCTCGACGTAGCGAATCAAAAACGACGCCTTCTCGCGGAGCGCGCTCTGTCCGGCCACCTCCAAAGTCTCCGCCTTTAGCTTGTAGGCCGCGATGTGCTCCCGAAACGTCGCCACCTCGCCCGCTGTGACCGCCTGCCCGCCTTGAACCACAAAATCTTGAATGCTTGTCATATTTTTTTCAAACCGTCCCGATTAGACAGCCTCGCCCCCCTCCTGTTCAACGACAAAGCCGCCCAATGATCGGATTTGTTTTTTTGCCCGTTCTCTGCGACGTTTCTTCAATGAGCCGCTTTGCGTCCGTTCTCGCCCTCCTCGCCGGAGTCGTTCTCGCCTCCGCCTCGCCGATTATCCGCGAGCCCGGAGCCATCTATTTGTCCGACTTCGCGATGAAACCCCTGCGTCTCAAAATGCTGGAACCCGCGCGATCTTTCTTCGACGTCTCCCAACAACGTTACGCTGGCACGCTTCGCTTCCCCCAAATCGTCCAAGTCGAAGCCGTCGGCCCCGACGGCCTCTACCGCGTCAGAGGCAATGCCCAGCAAGGCGGAGTCGTCGCATGGGTCAACCGCGCCGCGCTCGAAGCACCCCCCGAAAAATTTGTCGAGAATCTCGAAAAAGCCAATGTCCGCCGAATCGAAGTCGAGGCCCTCATCGCCCGCAACGAAGTCGCTATCGGCATGATCCCCGAAGAAGTCTCTCGCAGCCTCGGCAAGCCCCAGAAAAAAACCAACCGCGCCGACAAAAACGCCACACAGCAAATTTGGGAATACATCAAATACGATCTCGTCCCACAAACTACCTACGCACCGGGCGTTACCCAAACCGTCGTCAACATCAACCCCGGGACCAACTCCCGCGGCGGTTCCATCGTTCAAACTGGCTCAGGCATCACCTCCTCCACGATCTACATCAAAGTCCCCGTCGGCACACTCACCGTTACCTTCAAAGACGGCATCGTCGAAGCCCTCGACCAATCCGAAGGCACCACCACCGGCGGTCAGGTTTCAGTTGTCATCCCCCCGATCAACGTGTATTGATTTCGTCTTGCGGTCATGGCGGGGTAGCCAAGTGGTAAGGCACGGCTCTGCAAAAGCTGTATCCGCCGGTTCGATTCCGGCCCTCGCCTCTCCTCCGATAATCAACAACTGACGAAATAAGAAGCAGCGAAGTGTGCCCTTTACCGGGCCCCTGACCCCCTAAAATCCCGGGATATTTCAAGACGTTTCCCAATGTCGAAACGGGGTGGAAACGCCTTTGAAAAAACTCTCCGGCGAGTGAAACGCTTGGAAACGCCGGCGTTCTGTCGCAGTCATTTCAACTCATCAGATATCTCCATACGTCCGTTACATTCTACGATGCTTTGTCAAGTGCAGCGGTGAACATAAAGCCTCCGGATTCCTCCGCCGTGACAGTGAAAAGGATTTCCTTCATTTTTATTGGTAACGCTGCCGCGCTTGAGCGGTTCAAATGTCAATGGGCAAGGCCTGCCCTTCCAATTCTTCACGTTCAACCAAACCTGCCAAAATGCGGCGATATGAATGACCCCTTTTCCCGACGGCTTCGACCAAAGCCCAGCATGGCAGGCACCCGAAATCCAATCGGACGACGACCGCACCCTAGTTCTCGAATACTCCTGATGCCGTCCCGGCGAACTCCAAAAAAACCGCTACCAATATAATTCTTGGTAAAGAGATCGTGGAAGCTACGCTCGCGGCGAATGGATGCGAGAGCCAAAGCCAGCAACTGCGACCGCCGCACGGCTGTTCTAAGAGCCCACAGCCAAAAGCAAATTCCTAGCAGTATGCGGGAGCTGATCAAACAGTTGCCCGGAAGCCGCCTCGTCCGAATCAACTGATCCCCACGCATGAGATATCATCACCTCATCCTCGCCACCCTCGTCCTCGTCTCTCCGCAACTCAGAGCCGATCCGCCGCCGCTCGCCCAGATCAAGAAAGCGACCGCGGAACTCGAGCGTCGGATCGAAACGGAAATGAAGAAAAACGGCGTCCCCGGCCTCGCGGTTGCCGTCGTCTTTAAGAACAAAGTCATCCTCGCCAAGGGATTTGGCGTTCGCGAGGTCGGCCAACCGGCTCTCGTCGACGCCGACACCGTCTTCCAGCTCGCCTCCGTTTCCAAACCCGTTGGCGCGACCGTCGTCGCCGCACTCGTCGGTGAGGGACTCGTCTCCTGGGACTCCCGCATCAGCGAGCTCGACCCGTCGTTTGAGATGTTCGACCCGTGGGTGACCCGCGAGATCACACTCCGCGACCTCTATTCTCACCGAAGTGGCCTTCCCGACCACGCCGGCGACCTGCTCGAAGACATCGGCTATTCCGGCGACGAAGTCCGCCGCCGTCTCCGGTTCCAGCC
>JBBRHN010000086.1:0-8267 GCA_038222685.1 Chthoniobacterales bacterium
ACCAGCACGGCCAAGCCGATGCCGCCCGCCGTCATAGCCGCGCGGGTCTTCCTGTGAAGCAGGCTGCGAAAATTGTAGCGGAGCGGCAGTTTCATCTAATCAACCTCCCGCAAGGCTTGCACGATCCGCAAACGGCTGGCCCGGATTGCCGGGAAGACTGCGGCGAGCGTCCCGAGGATTCCGGCCAGCGCGATGGCCCAAAGGACCAGCTCGGGCGAGACGTACGGAGTGATGGTGAATCCCTCCACCGAAAGCGTGAGACTCGATTGGTTCACCGCCGCCCAAGCGAGCCCGGCCCCGAGTGCGCCGCCGAGCAGGGAGGCGAGCGCGGCTTCAGTGATGACCAGGCCAAGGACGTGGTAGCGCTGAAAACCGAGCGTCTTGAGGATGGCGAATTCCCGCGTGCGGTCGCGAATCGTCATGGCGAGGCTGTTCCCAACGCCGATCAGGATGATGCCCAATGCCACGTATCCCAGCCACCGGCTGAATCCGATGATGCCTGTCACACCGGAGATCGCCGTAGCAATGAAGGATTGCTCGGGGGATGTCTTCGTCGGAGATGACGAACTCGCGAGCATGGTATCGATCCGCTCCGCCACCGCGCCGGAACCCGCCTGATCAGAGATTTTCGTCAGAAGCAGGGTCATTGTGCCGACCTGCTGCGTCGCGAATTGCAGGTAATCGAGGTCCACGAGGATGGCATTTTCAAGGCTGCTGCCGGGCGCACGGAAGATCCCCCGGATCGTGAACGAGACGCCGCCAAGCTTCTCAAGTGTGACGGCCTGCCCGACCTCCCAACCATAGCTGCGGGCAATCTGCTCGCCGACAATAGCCGCGCCGCGTTCCTGCGCGAAGGTGCGGTATTGCTCGTCCGGGAGGTCAATTTTGCGAAAGTTCCGGAATTTTCCGGGTTCGATGCCATGCACCGCGACCAGATCGGTGGCCCGCGAGCAGGAACTCAAAAGGAAGAGCGTCGCCATGGTATCCGCGACCCCGGGGAGATCGGCCACCTGCCCTTGATGGGAAATTGGCAGCTTCGAGAGTGGCGGACAGCCCTGATATTTGTCGAAGACCACGAGGATGTCGTCGCCGGAAGAATTGGTCAGCATGCGCTGCATGCCCTGATCCAGCGAGACCACGCCGGTGAAGAGGAATATCGCCACGGCGACACCCAGCAGAGTCAGCAGGGCGCGCACGGGATTCCGCGCGAGGCTCTTAAAGGCAAAGGGGAGGAACTTCATTGTCGGGATTCCGCAGGCGGGGCGCTCCTTGCTTGAGCAGGCTGATTCTCGACTAAAATACCTTTGTCCATGTGGAGAACGCGGGAGGCGCGTTCGGCGACCTTCGGGTCATGGGTCACGATGACGAAGGTCTTTTGAAATTCCTGGCAGAGGGTCGTAATGAGCTCCATCATCGATTCGGCGTTTTCGCGGTCGAGATCACCGGTCGGCTCGTCGCCCAACACAAGTGCGGGATCCGTGGCGATGGCCCGCGCGATGGCGACGCGCTGTTCCTGCCCGCCGCTGAGCTGGCTTGGCAGATGCTTTTTTCGCTCGGTGAGTCCGACGACATCCAGTGCCGTCATCACCTGCTCGTGACGGCGCTTGCGGTCAATCGGGAGCAGGAGCAGGGGAAGTTCGACATTTTCGTATGCGGTGAGCACCGGCACGAGATTGAAGGACTGAAAGACGTAACCCACGTTGCGGGTGCGCCAAGCCGCGAGCTGATCCTCGCCCATTTTTCCAATGTCGCGTCCGTTCACGGTGACATCGCCCGAGGTCGGCGTGTCGATGCCAGCCATCAGGTTAAGCAGCGTCGTCTTCCCGCTGCCGCTCGGTCCCATCAGCACCAGGAATTCTCCTTGTGCCACTTGGAGGGTCACTCCTTTGAGGACATCGAGCTTCTCAGAACCACGGATGTAGATTTTGTGGACGTTGCGGATATCGACGACGGAATTCATGGGGCGATGGCGGGTTGAGTGGTGGAGGAGTCTTCCGGGTTGAGAAAGGTGACCTTGACGCTCATGTCGGGACGAAAATTCGGCGAAAGCGCGTCGAGAGAGATTTTCGCCTGAACCGTGTTTTTTGGTAGCGAGGCGCGGGGCAGAATACGCGAGACCCTGCCCGAGAAGACCTTGCCCGGCTCCGCATCAAGGGCGATTTCGACGGGTTGACCGATATGCAATCCGCTGGCATCACGCTGGTTCACATCCACCCAGACCTGCAATTTTTTCGGGTCGTAGAGCGAGGCGATTTCGCGTTTCGAATCGGCATAAATGGTGTCGCCGACGTGAGCGAGCCGTTCGAAAAGCACTCCGTCTGCGGGTGCTCGAACCTCAGTTTGCTGAATCTGCCAGTCGAGGGTCTCAATGCCGGCTCGGATTTTCGCAGCTTCCGCCAGTAGAATCGCGGCGTCGGCCCTGGCCCGTTCCCATTCCCGCGTCGGCGTCGCACCGGTGGCAGTAAGTTTTTTCGACCTTGCCAGTTCACTTTCCGCAAAAGTGAGCTGTTCGGCATTGACGCCAAGGGCAGCCCGCAATTCGGCCAGTTGCTTGTTCATTTCATCGGCATTGAGCCGCGCGATCAGGTCGCCCGCTTTCACCGGATGCCCCTCGACGAGCGAGAATTCATCGATCCTTCCCAGCACGAGAGGGGCGATATGGATCGGAAACGGCGGCATCGGTTCAATATAACCGGCCGCCGTGAAGCGACCGGAAGGTGGCAACTCCGCAGCGGCGGCAGGAGCCGCTGGAATCATCTCCTTGGAACTATCGTCCGGATTCGCGGCGACATCACCGGGCAATGCCCCACTTCGGAAGACCAGCACCGCACCACCCACGACGACAACCAACACGGCGAACCAAGCGATCCAGCGACGGTTACTTGGCGCGGGGGCGTCGGCGTCCGCCGCCTCCAACTTCAAGTTGCGAATCTTGTCCAGTCGCTCGTTCATGCGATTGCGGCCGTGCGGGCGGCAGTAGAATCTTCCAACAGACAAAGACCGCGGTCGATCAGCTCGATTACGCACGGATCGACGATCCGGTAGAAGACTCTGTTACCCTCACGTCGGCTCCCGATTATGCTGCGATCCGCCAAACGCTGGAGCTGATTGCTAATGGCCGCCGGCTTCATGCCAAGCTGCGCCGCGAGATCAATCGGACATGCCTCTCCGCTCCTCACCAACGCATGCAAAATGCGCAGCCGCGTGTCGCTCGCCAACGTCTCATACACCTCAACCAGCGCCGCTGCGGCCTCGAGGGCCAACAGGGGCCGTTCCTCCAGCCGAGGCTTCGGCCGACAGCGGGCGAGCCCGTGAGAGGGAGACGAGGAATGTTGACGAATCATCAGACTACACAACAACGTGTATTCATGAATGTCAAATGCAAGGATGTCAAAGGTGTGACGTTTTTTTGTGTTTTCAGCGTCATGGCATTTAGCTCTCCGTCAATTGTCTCGTATGCAAACGAACGTTCGGGAATGTAAAGTCCGGAGAACGGAGTTCCCGTTCCGTTCCTCATCAAACGCAGCAGGAGCTACGTTCTCCTTGCGCAAATCCCACAACAATTGCCTTCGGGTTCGGATCTCGTTTTGACTCGATATCCGGTAAGCCTGCTCAGCCACCGAACCCGCCCCTTTTTTTTCAACACTACCCGCAATATCTTTGCCGAGTTTAGCCACCGCTACGCCTATGTGGACTACACGGACGGCGGTTTCCTCCTTCAGGTCAATGCCTTCGACCTCTTCTCCAGCATCGGCATGAATTTTCAGCAGTCGATTCGCGGGGAGGTCGATATTTGATTGCGGACATCCCTCATCCTGTTGTAAACAACTCTCCCGCTCGGGAGGTTGGGTCAGCCTCTCCGGTTTAAGCATCCCTAGCTCAATGGTAGAGCAGTTGACTCTTAATCAATTGGTTCCCGGTTCGAGCCCGGGGGGGTGCAGTTCCGACTCAGGGTCGGCGTTGAGAAACTGCAATGCGGCGAGGTTGCGGTAGGCACCGTCTTTTTTCGCGAAGAGTTCGTCGTGGCTTCCGGTCTCGATGACGCGCCCGTGCTCGATGACGTAAATGCGATCAACCTGGCGGATGGTGGCGAGACGATGTGCGATAATGATGGCTGTTCGGTTTTTGAGAAGGACCGAGAGAGCTTGCTGGATCAGGCGTTCGCTTTCGGAGTCGAGTGAACTCGTGGCTTCATCGAGGATGAGGATGGAAGGATCTTTGAGCAATGCTCGCGCGATTGCGATGCGCTGACGCTGACCGCCGGAGAGCTTAATTCCACGGTCGCCGATGAGCGTGGCGTAACCCTCGGGGAAACGCTCAATGAACTCATGGCAGGCAGCGAGGCGGGACGCGGCGATGACCTCTTCGCGCGTGGCGTCGGGTTTGCCGTAGCGGATGTTTTCTTCGATCGAACCTCCGAGTAAAAGCACTTCCTGCGGGACGATCGCGAGATTGGAGCGGAGCTCGTTCAGCGAAAAATCGATGATGGGACGGCCATCGACAAGGATGCGTCCGGAGGTCGGTTCGTAAAAACGAAGCAGAAGCGAAACAACCGTGGACTTCCCGGCTCCACTCGCTCCGACGAGCGCGATTTTTTCGCCCGCTGCGGCGGTGATCGAGAAGTCGTTGAGGACGGAAATCTCGCGCCGGGAGGGATATTGAAATGAAACTCCCTCGAATTGCACGGCACCCGAAAACCGTTGAAGCGGCGTGTTCGGAACGGACGCGGTGGAGTCCATCTCGGGCTCCTCGCGAAGGAGTTCACGCACGCGTTCGGTCGCGCCAAGGGTCTTCTGAATCTGGCTGGAGACCTCGGCGAATGAAGCGACCGAGGCGCCGACAAACGTCGTGTAGAGAACAAATCGCGTGAGCTCGCCGAACGTGAGCTGCCCGGATTGCATCAGGTGCGCTCCATACCAAAAAACAAGCACGATCGACCCGAAGATGCCGAAGATAATAAACGAGACCATCGAAGCACGCAGGCGGGCGGTTTTAAGGATGATCTTAAGAAACGCGTCGAGATGCCGGGAGTAACGCCCGAGCTCGAAGCGTTCGTTGCCAAACGCTTTGACGTTGGCGATGCCTTGCAGCGATTCGTCGAGAACCGTGCCGGCCTCGGCAAGGCGGTCCTGCGCCTCGCGGGCATTTTTGCGAATGTAACGCCCGTAGATAATCCCAATGAGAACGAGGACAGGAAACGTCGAAATCATCAACCCGGTGAGCTTGAGCGACGTCCACGCAACCATAATAATTCCGCCGGTGAGCAACAGACTTTGCCGAAGGGCCTGCTGAATCGTCATCGTCAGCGTGTCTTGCAAGAGGCTCAAATCATTCGTCAACCGGCTTGAAAGCTCACCGATGCGGTGGTTGGAAAAAAAGCTCATCGGCATCCCGATCAACCTCCCGAACGTCTCACGCCGCAAATCCGTGAGTGCGCTTTCTCCGCAACGATAAAACCATGACGTGGAAAAAAATGAGAACACAGCTTGGAATGCGAGCGTCGCCAAGAGAATGAGCGCCGTGTTGTTAATCGTGCCTGCGCTGCCGGTTTTCGCAAACGCGCTGTCGAGCAAAACTCCCGTCAGATACGGAAAACAAAGGCCCAGAGAGGTCGACACAATCAGCGAGAAAATCGCGGCACCGAACGGAATCCGATAGGGACGAAGATACCGCAGCACAAAGCCCGCATCGCTTTTGAAGCTGGGCTTGGCAGGTTTCTCAACGGAGTCGTTCATGCGTGTCGGTGGCACAGTGCATATCGACAGCGGCACGGGCACAAGCCCTCAATTGCGCGGGCCGATGGCGACGAGCGCATCAAGGCTGCGCTCGAGATCGGCATCCGGGGAAATCTTCCGGGCAACCTCGCCGGCGCGCTCCCGCATTCCGGCATCGTTCAAAATTGCCCCGATGCGTTTCGTCAGCGATGAAATCGATATCTGATTCTGCTGGAGCGTGAGCCCAATTCCGGCGCGTCGGAGACGTTCGGCGTTGTCCGGTTGATCGTAGCCAAAAGGGATCACGAGCGAGGGCCTCCCGCTCCGAAGGGCCATCGCACAACTGCCGATGCCGCCGTGGTGAATCATGACCGAACAGCGCGGCACGACGGACTCCAATGGCGCGTATTTCAGCGCGAGCGCATTGCCGGCGAAGCTTTTCCCAGCCGGGTCGGTTCCCGTAAGAAGAATCGACCGTTGACCCAACTGCTCGGCGGCCTGCGCGGCGAGCGTATAAAAATCGCCGGCGATTTGCACCATGGACGAGCCGAGCGTGAAGACGAGCGGTGGTTTTCCAGAGGCCAAAAACGACTCCACCGACGCACGCGTGTGCGGATCGGCCTTTTGTTCGAGAAACGGAAACCCCGTCTGCACAACGCTCGTCGGCCAATCACGCTGCGGGGCGGCGAAACATTCTGGAAACATTACAAGCGTCAGGTGCGGCGAATGCTTACCAGAAAAGATAGGATTCGGGCCGCTCGGAACCCCAAGCTCCTTGCAGAAGTCAAAATACGGTTGCGCCCATCGCGACGTGTGGCGATTCCCGAATTCCAGAAGAAGCCGGTGCGGAAGCGAACCCAGATGCCGAAACGCATGGAAACCCGGGATCGGTGCAAGCACGCAGGGATCAATGGCCGACAGGAGCGATGTGGGCGACAGCACGATATTCGCCCAAGGAATCCCCCGCTTCGCGGCAACCAGTGGCGCGACGTAAAGCAACTCTCCCACCGCCATCAAATCCGCTCCACTCGTGGCCTCCAACAGGTCGGCATAAGTTTCTCTCACGGCAGGAAATACCTCTTCCCGCAGTAACCGTTCCGGGCCGCGGGAAGGGTGATTCAGGTAGCGCACTTTTTCCGCCTCCGGCTCAAGCGTCGGCCGTATCGGAACAAACTCCATCCCGTGCGCGGCAACGTTAACGGCAAACCGACTCGACGCCGCAATCACTACCTCGTGCCCGCGCTCTCTTGCGCGCAATGCGAGCGCAAGAAGCGGGTGCAAATCTCCGAGTGTTCCGAGTGAGGCGAAAGTGATGCGCATGCGTGCCCCTTTCGTGTGCTTGAGTCATCGCGGATAAGCGAGCGTTTTTCGGCGCGGGGTTTATTTGCCAACAGCGCGTCTCCACCGTTAAAGTGCCTTCTCATGGAGCAATATCACCGCCTTCTGCAGCTCGTTCTCGAGAAGGGAAAACTCAAAACCGACCGCACCGGCACGGGGACGTATTCCGTTTTCGGCGCTCAGGAACGCTTTGACCTGCGTGACGGCTTCCCACTCGTTACCACGAAAAAATTGCACCTTCGCTCGATCATCCACGAACTTCTCTGGTTCCTCAAGGGCGACACCAACGTCGCCTATCTCCGCGAACAAGGTGTCTCGATTTGGAACGAATGGGCGGACGAAAACGGCAGCCTCGGTCGCGTCTATGGTGCGCAGTGGCGCGATTGGCGCGGCCCCGACGGTGCAACCATCGATCAAATCTCCGGCGTCATTGAGCAGATTAAAAAAAATCCTGACAGCCGGCGTCTCATCGTCTCCGCATGGAATCCCGGCGAGCTCCACCTCATGGCCCTGTCGCCATGTCACGCGCTCTTCCAATTCTATGTTCAGGACGGCGAACTCAGTTGCCAGCTCTACCAACGGAGCGCGGATTTGTTTCTCGGCGTCCCTTTCAACATCGCCTCCTATGCGCTCCTCACCATGATGATCGCTCAAGTCACCGGACTGCGACCCGGCGATTTCGTTCACACATTCGGCGACCTTCACCTCTACACAAACCACATTGAACAAGCCAAACTTCAACTCTCACGCGACTTCCGCCTCCTTCCCACCATGCGCCTGAACCCAGACATCACTCGCATCGAAGATTTCCGCTTCGAGGACTTCACACTCGAAGGCTACGACCCCCACCCCGCAATCAAAGCCGCCATTTCCATATGACACCCATCCCGCAATCCGATCTCTCCAGTCCGCAATCCGCAATCCGAATTCCGCAATCCGATCTCCCCATTCCGCAATCCGCAATCCGAATTCCGCACTCAAAATGATTGCCATCTGTGCCATGTCACCGGATCGCGTGATCGGAGCCGCCGGAAAAATCCCGTGGCATCTCTCCGAAGATCTCAAGTTTATCAAACGCACCACGCTCGGCCATGTCATCGTGATGGGCCGCAAAACCTTTGACTCCCTAGGACGTCCCCTCCCCGGCCGCGAAAACTGGGTCGTCTCCCGCACCGCTTCACCCGAAGGCGTCCGCGTCTGGCGCGACCCGGCGGA
>JBBRHN010000087.1:0-8241 GCA_038222685.1 Chthoniobacterales bacterium
CGGCATCCATAGCCGCTTTCAGCCGTTTGGAAATCGTGCGCACCAATTCCTCAGTCTCCGGCACGAGTGTGAGTGAGTGGACGTGCTCGTCAAAGTCCGACGGACGCGACGCGCCGACGGAAAGCGTATGAACGCGGGGATCTTGCAAACAGAACAAATTATTGAACGCCATCGGGCTGATCGGCTCGCAGAGCTCGCGCAGCTTTTCCGAGGGTTCGTAAAGTTTCCCCCCCTTGTCGTTCGGGCTAATGATGAAGACTCCCATGTCGTGCGCAGCCGCGGCGGCCATGGCGGCTTCGTTGGAACGATTGACCCAATACCAATGCAGGTTGACGTAGTCGAACTCTCCGGTCTCGATGGTGCGCGTGATGACGTCGCACGATCCGTGCGTGGAGAATCCCAAAAACCGCACCCGACCATCGCGCTGTAACTCACGGGCGACTTCGAGCGGTCCGCCCGGAACGAGCGATTGATCCAATACCTCCTGATTATTGATGCCATGCAGCGAAAGCAGATCGACGTGATCGAGGCAGAGGTTGGACATCGATTTTTCAAATGTCTCACGAAACTTAGCACCGTCGCATTCGGGAGAGACCTTGGTTTGCACGATCAATTCCTCGCGCGGAAACGTCGGCAGCACTTTGCCGAGCTGGATCTCTGAAGTGCCGTAGCCGCGCGCTGTCTCGATGTGGTTGATGCCAAGGGCGACTGAGCGGCGGATCGTGGCTTCGAGGTTTTCCTGATTCGCGGCAGGAATTTTTGCGGGGTCTTCGTCCTGCCACGAGTGCTGGTAGCGCATGCCGCCGCACGTGAAGACCGGCATTTCGAGTTCGGTTCGTCCAAATCGTCGGCGCGTCATTGCGGGAGAGTTCATGTCCGTGTTCTAACGCCTCCGGCATGCCGCCGCCACTTCGATTTCAGCCGTTTGAGGAAACATGTCCACGGGTTGGAGAAAACGAATATCGTAACAGGCTGAAAGCTTCTTGAGATCGCGGGCCAGTGTGGACGGGTCGCATGAAACATAAACCAGATCCTGAGGCGGTGAAACGAGAATGGCCGCAACCACGTCGCTCGCGAGTCCCTCGGACGGAGGATCGACCAGGAGCGTGATGTCGTCGGAGCCCGCCAGCACGGCTGCGAGGTGATGCTCGACGGCACCTTGAAGATACGTTTCCCCATCCACCGCGGCGCGTCGCGCTGCCGAAATTGCGCCGGCGCTCCACTCGATGCCCGTGGTTTTCGTAAATGATCCGCGCAGGCTTTTTGCAAAAAATCCCGAGCCGCAATAGGCATCCACGAGATGCCCCGTTAACCCGGCCAACATCTCGCGCACCGTCGCGAGAAGCGCTTCTGCCGCGCCGTCATTGACCTGAGAAAATCCCCTTCGAACCGATCTCGTTCGCAGCGTGAAACGGCCTCGTCCCGGAGGCGGTTTGGACGCCAGCTCGCCGAGTTGCTCGTTCACCTCGTCGCACGCGATTGGGCAATTCGCGACCCGAATCACTCGACGCGATTTTCGGTGATGAAATCCCACCTCTCCGTCGTCAACGTGGACGGATACTCGATTGCGATAAGCCCATTGGAGCGGTGAGGCCAAGGTCGGGCGCACTTCGATTTCTGCAAACCCGCCCACGCGCCGCATCAGGTCGGCGACCTGCCCGGTTTTCACCTCCCGTTGCAAGTCGTAGTCCATGTGCTGATACGCGCAGCCGCCGCACTCACCGAAGACTGGACACGGCGGACGCACACGCCGTGGCGAAGCTTCCAGCAACCGAACCAGTTCGCCCTCTGTGTAGTTTTTTTTCTCAAGAACGAGTTTCACCGCCACACGCTCGCCCGGCAGCGTTCCGTGGACGAAGCAAACCCGTCCGTCCGGCAGGCGACCCACGCCCGCGCCACCAAACCCGATATTTTCAATTGCCAGAGTCGTTTCCAAGCCCGCACCCTAAGGCCCCGTGCCCCTGCGCCGCAATGGGTTTTCGTTGCAGGCTAGGAGTCGCCAACGATCTGGCGTCTTCGGCGTTGCCCTTTGCCGTCCGCATGGCGTAATCTGCCTCCCGCATCATGCCCAAGGATACCTCGATCAAAAAAATTCTCCTCATTGGCTCCGGTCCGATTGTCATCGGACAGGGCTGCGAATTTGACTATTCCGGCGTTCAGGCCTGCAAGGCATTGGCCGAAGAGGGTTATGAAGTGGTTCTCGTGAACTCAAATCCGGCAACGATCATGACGGATCCGGAGTTTGCCGGGCGCACGTATGTCGAGCCCATCACGCCGGAGGTCATTGAAAAAATTCTCGAGCGCGAGAAGCCCGACGCCGTTTTGCCGACGTTGGGAGGGCAGACGGCGCTGAACGCGGCCATGTCGCTCGTCGCCAATGGCGCTCTTGAGCGGCACGGTGCCCGGCTCATTGGTGCGAACGCCGAGGCGATCCAACGCGGCGAGGATCGACTGATTTTTAAGAACATCATGATCGAGATCGGTCTCGATTGTGCGCACTCCGGGGTGGCGCACACGCTCGACGACGCGCGCGCTGTGGCGCTCGAAATCGGCACGTTTCCGCTCATCATTCGTCCGGCGTTCACGCTCGGCGGAGCGGGCGGAGGCATCGCTTACAACCGCGACGAAATGGAAGAGATCGTCCGTCGCGGACTCGATCTCTCGCCGGTCACTGAGGTGCTCGTTGAAGAGTCGCTCCTCGGCTGGAAGGAGTTCGAGATGGAGGTGATGCGCGACCGGGCCGACAACTGCGTGGTCATTTGCTCGATCGAAAACCTCGATCCGATGGGCGTGCACACCGGAGACTCGATCACTGTCGCTCCAATCCAGACGCTCACCGATAAGGAATACCAAGCGATGCGCGACGCAAGTTTCGCGGTCATCCGTGCCATCGGCGTGGAGACCGGTGGTTCGAACATCCAGTTCGCCGTCAATCCCGCCAACGGTCGCATGATCGTTATCGAAATGAATCCCCGCGTCTCGCGGAGCTCCGCCCTCGCGTCGAAGGCGACGGGATTTCCCATTGCAAAGATCGCCGCCAAGCTGGCCGTGGGCTATACGCTGGATGAACTCAAAAACGATATCACGCGCGAGACACCGGCGTGTTTCGAGCCTTCGATTGACTACGTCGTCACGAAGATTCCGCGCTTCACGTTTGAAAAATTTCCGCAGGCAAATCCCACGCTGACGACGCAAATGAAGAGCGTCGGCGAGGCAATGGCTATCGGGCGCACATTTAAAGAGTCTCTGCAAAAAGCCCTCCGCTCGCTTGAAATCGGGCGTTTCGGACTCGGTGCCGATGGGAAGGACACAAAGCCTGATTTAGATACGATCAAACAAAAGCTTCGCATCCCTTGCGCGGAACGCATCTTTTTCATCCGCTACGCATTTCTTGCCGGGCTCACAGTGCAGGATATTCACGATCTCTCGAAAATCGATCCATGGTTCCTTGAACACATTCGACTCATCGTGGAAGAGGAATCGCGAATTGCCGAGCGCGGTTTGCGGGAGGCCGCGGAGTTCCGCCGCGCGAAGAAGTTTGGATTTTCCGATCGGCAGCTCGCGCATCTCACGAAGTCCACCGAAGCGGAAATCCGTCTGTCTCGCAAAGCCGCCGGCGTGGTTCCGACCTACCGCCTCGTCGATACTTGCGCGGCCGAGTTCGAAGCTTATACACCTTACTTTTACTCGACTTACGGCGACGAAGATGAAACCCGTCCGAGCACAAAGAAAAAAGTCCTCATCCTTGGCGGTGGTCCGAATCGAATTGGGCAGGGGATTGAGTTTGATTACTGCTGCGTGCACGCGGCGTTTGCGCTCAAGGAACTCGGGTGGGAAACCATCATGGTCAATTCGAACCCGGAGACGGTTTCAACCGACTATGATACGAGTGACAAACTATTCTTCGAACCGCTTACACTCGAAGATGTCCTCAATATCTACGAGCAGGAAAAAGCCGACGCGATCATCGTGCAATTCGGCGGACAAACGCCGCTCAACCTCGCCGCAGGGTTAGCGGAAAACGGATGCACGATTATCGGCACGCAGCCGAAAAGCATCGAAATGGCGGAAGATCGCAAACACTTTTCCGCCATGCTCGACAAGCTCGGGTTGCGTCAGACGAATGGTGGCACTGCGACGAATGAGGCCGAGGCGGTGGCCGTTGCGGCGCGCATTGGTTATCCCGTTCTCGTGCGTCCGTCGTTCGTGCTAGGCGGTCGCGCGATGGAGATCGTTCACGACGAGGCGGATCTCCGCCGCTACATTCGCACTGCGGTTGAAGCGAGTCCGGAACGTCCGGTTCTCGTGGATCGCTTTCTTGAGGATGCCACCGAAGTTGATGTCGATTGCATCGCCGATGGTGAAATTTGCGTGATCGGCGGCGTGATGGAGCACATTGAACAGGCTGGCATCCATTCGGGCGACAGCGCGTGTGTGATCCCGAGTTTTTCGCTCACACCAGACGTTATCGAGACCATTAAACACGCGACAAAATCCATGGCGCGCGAACTCGACGTGCGCGGGTTGATGAACGTCCAGTTCGCGATCAAGGATGGCGATGTCTATATTCTTGAAGTCAACCCTCGCGCCTCCCGGACGGTTCCCTTTGTCAGCAAAGCCATCGGCGTCCCGCTTGCCAAACTCGCGGCCAAGGTCATGGCAGGGAAAACGTTGACCGAACTCGGCTTCACGACGGAGGTTGTTCCCAAGCATTTTTCGGTGAAGGAAGCGGTTTTCCCATTCATTAAGTTTCCTGGAATTGACATCATTCTCGGGCCTGAGATGCGTTCGACAGGAGAGGTCATGGGCATCGATGCGGACCTGGGGATTGCTTATGCCAAAAGCCAGATGTCGGCCCAGCCCCCGCTCCCGCTCGAAGGTAATGTTTTCATTAGTGTGAAGGACTCAGACAAACCGGCGGCGATTGAGGTCGCGCGGGAGTTTGTCGCTCTTGGCTTCCACGTGCACGCCACGTCCGGCACGGCAAAGACCCTTACGGATGCCGGGGTTCCAGTGAAGGTCTTACTCAAAATCCAAGAGGGCCGCCCGAACGTGCTGGACCTCATCAAAAACGGCGATATTCACTTTGTGTTGAACACGCCGAGCGGACGCCGGCCTCGCGAAGACGAAGTCGTCATTCGAAGCGCGGCGGTCGCTGCTCGCGTGGCGACGATGACCACGCTTCGAGGAGCGCGGGCGAGCGTTGCCGCCATTCGGGCTATTCAGCAGGCGGGCTATGGTGTTAAATGCTTGCAAGAATACCACGCCTAAGGAACGTATTCCCACATGATGAAGACGCCTTCTCACCTTATTCGAATCATTGCTGCCAGTGGTTGCCTTGTCCTTTTTGGCTGCTCCACGAGTCGCGAACCGGCGGTTTACCCGGACTATTCGACCGCCTATCTCGGACCCAATGGCGAGATCGTCTTTGCGCCAGTCCCCCGCGGCGCCTCGAAGCCGACCGCACCCACGCGGTCGGTACCCGGCACCGCATGGACGTGGACGGGCGATGGAGCCTCCGGCTCACCGTCCATTCGTATCGACCTTAGCCAGCAAGAGGCGATCTTTTTTAAGGGAGGTGTCGAAGTCGGTCGCGCACCGGTTTCCACCGGGCGCGAGGGCTACCACACGCCGACCGGCAGCTTCCGCGTGATCCAAAAAAACGCAGACCATGTTTCCAATCTTTACGGCGACTATGTGGATTACGCCGGCAATGTCGTGAAAGCCAACGTCGGTGTCAATCGCGACAAACGTCCGGCAGGATCGCGGTTTCGCGGTGCACCGATGCCTTATTTTATGAGAGTGAGCGGGGCCGTCGGAATGCACGCGGGCTACCTTCCCGGCTATGCGGCTTCCCACGGATGCATCCGCCTGCCGCGAGGCGCCGCCGAAGTCTATTTCCAGAACGCGCCCGTTGGAACGCCCGTCACAATTGCTCACTAAGCCATCCCTATGAAACTCATCCTGCTTTTCGCCATTGCCCTCCTCACGATTAACCTAAGTGCCTTGGCGGACGACACCATCCGTGCCACGCAGTCCAAGCTCGCAAAACTCGGTTACTATGGTGGAACCGTCGATGGCGCCATGGGCAGCCAGACGAGTGCGGCGATCCGGCGTTACCAAATTGCCGAGAACATCAAGGTCACCGGTGAACTCAATAGGCAAACACTCGAACGTCTCGGCATCCGAGGCTCGGCTCCTACGCCAGCTTACGTGGCACTCGCCGACATCTTCCGCGGCGGCCCGTATATTTCCGTCGGCCCTTCCATGCAAGTAGCTGTCGTCAAACAAGCGCAGAGTAACCTCAAGCTCCTCGGTTACTACACCGGTCCCGAAGACGGCTCCCCCAACGGTGCTCTCATTGCTGCCCTCCGGATATGGCAAAAGAGCACTGGTTTTCGCACGACCGGTCGGTTTGACGAGAACACGCTCAAAGGTCTGGACCTGATGCCTGACTGAGGCCTCGCTTTTTTCTTCGCCAAAAAATCTGTATCCCGGCGCAACGCCCGGCTGGACGGGGTCAATTCACTTGTGTATAAGAAATAGGACAGTCAGCTGAGGGAAGAGCGTATTGGTTGTTCCATCTTCGATTGCACGTGCCCAATGAATTTCCCGAACCAATCCGCGATTCCTGAATTGATCCGAGTGAAGCCGGGTGTGTTGGATCTCATCGGGATCTATCTCAAGCGCGCGCGATTTGACCGGGTAGTGGTGCTGGTGAGCGAAGGCTTGCCGCTGAGCATCGTTGACCGCTTCAAGGCTTCGTTGGAGCAGGAAGAGGTCGAGATTTTGCAGATGAAGGCAGTTGGATCGTCGGAGTTCGGCGAGTCGCTGAGGACGTTCCGCGAGTTGCCGGACGCTGGCCTTGCTGTTGTTGGTTTAGGCGGAGCGCGCGCGCTCGACGTTGCAAAGTATGTGGCGTTTTTGGCACGCAAGCCGTTTTTCTCCGTTCCCACTTCCATCTCGTGCAATCGATTTTGCAGCCCGCATTCGACGCTCGTGATCGAGCGCAAAAATCGCATGTTGTCATCGGCGATGCCTTTGGGCCTAGTGATCGACACGGATGTGTGCCTCGCCGCTCCGCAAGAACTTTGGCTGGCCGGGGTGGGGGACCTCATGGCGAACCTGACGGCATTGGTGGATTGGAAGCTCGCCTATTATGAGTTCGGAATTTTAATGGACGATTACGCTGAGATGCAGGCCGAGGCGGCAGTGAACCAGTTTGTTGCGGATCCTCACTTTACCCGTTCGGGAACGCGTTTGCTTGCATCCTCACTTATTATGAGTGGCATCGGCATGATGGTCTGCGGCTCGGCGCGCCCGTCCAGCGGGAGCGAACACCTGATCTCGCACGCTCTCGACTCGGTAAGTAAAAAACCGATGGAGCATGGGTTGCAAGTGGGCGTGGCCACCTACATTGTTTCCCGATTGCAGGGCGGTGAAAGCGAGTTGATCGCTGCGGTCTTCACGAAGTCGGGTTTTTGGTCCGCCTTCAGCCAGCAACGATTCCGCCTGGAGGAGTGGCTGGAAGCCGTGCGCGTAGCTTCGTCGCCGCGCCCCGAGGAGTTCTCCGTGCTCTCGTCCCGCGATTGTGTGCCGGAGGTGGAGGCAATGATCCGGGAAGACCCGTTGCTGCAAGGGTGCTTCTTTCAGTGAGGTGCGAACAATACGCGAACGCGCGTAAGTTGGCGCACACAGGTGATGGGACAGATTAACACCGCATCATCGGTAACCGATTCAACGGGCGACTCCAAAACTCTTTGACTGCAATCCGAATCAAGTTGTTGTAAAAGCCCGCACGCTCGAAAAAATACAGAAAAAACTCGTGCCAAGTTCGCAAAGCGCGCCGTCGAGGTAAAAAAAGACTCGCCGAGTTGGGGCTCCGCGAGGGCTGGCCTCTGCTGCATAAACTCCTCCCTCCGGGACCTCTGCGCCTCTGTGTTCATTCTTCCGTCCTTTTCGAAATTAACCTCCCGAGCAAAAACAAAGAATCATGCTTCCAAAGATTCTTGACATCAGAGTATCGAGGCGGCTACTTCCCCGTGCAAAACGCAACGTGCAACTTCGCCAACATGAAAACCACCAAAACCCAAATCGTTGAAAAACCGGTCTCTGAGTGCATTTCTGCTCGCAGCGCGTTTCGTTCTAACTCCTTCGGTTTTTCCGCGAGACTGACACGAATTCCCCACTCTCTCTCCCTCGCCGCCATCGCCCTCCTTCTCCTCCAACCCCTAGGCCTCG
>JBBRHN010000088.1:0-8238 GCA_038222685.1 Chthoniobacterales bacterium
GGGTCGTTCCATGGACGGACGATGGCGTGCATTTCCGCGACCGCGCAGGAAAAAGTGAAAAAGGGGTTCGGGCCGTTGTTGGACGGGTTTCGGCATTTGCCTTTTGGGGATCTTGAAGCGGTGCGGGCGGCGGTTGGGTCAAAGACGGTGGCGATTTTGGTTGAGCCGGTTCAGGGGGAGGGGGGCATCCACATTGCGAGGGCGGAGTTCTTGTGCGGGTTGCGGGATTTGTGCAAGGAGCACGGGTTGCTTTTACTTTTTGATGAGGTGCAATGCGGACTCGGAAGGACGGGGGAATGGTGCGGGTGGCGGAGCATCGTGGCGGACGTCGAGCCGGACGGGGTGTCGTGGGCGAAGGGGATCGCGAACGGATTTCCGCTCGGCGCGTTCTGGGCCACGGATCGTGTTCGTGATCCGCGCGGGCCGCTCTGTGATTTGCTCGGGCCGGGAAGCCACGGAACGACGTATGGGGGGAATCCGGTGAGTTGCGTGGCGGCGTTGAAGGTGCTTGAGGTGATTACGCGGGATGGTTTGTTGGACGCGGCCGTCGAGCGTGGGGAGCAGTTGAGCGAGGCACTGCTGCGCGCGTGCCTCCCCGGCGTGGCGGAGGTAAGGTCGCTGGGTTTAATGATCGGTGTGGAGTTGGGCGGAGATTTCCCGTCAGGCGAAAAACCGGCGGCGTTGCGTGCTGTGCTCGAGTGCATGACGGAGCGATTGTTGGTGATTCCGGCCGGGGACAACGTGGTGCGCTTTCTGCCTCCGCTCAATGTGGACGCCGGGGAGATTATGGAGGCAGTGGAGAAATTTGGGAACGCGCTTCGCAGACTGGCGGCAGCTCCCGCCGTAATGGAATTGGCAAAGGCATGAAAAATCTTCTTTCGATCGAGGCGCTCGACGCCACGGAAATTCTAGCGACGCTGGATGATGCGGCGGTCATGAAAGCAACCCGGGGACATCATGCGTCCCACCCCTTACGCCATCAGTGCTGGGCGTTGATTTTTTCGAAATCCTCGACTCGGACGCGGGTGTCGTTTGAAACGGGAATCCGTGAATTGGGCGGGGACGTGATGTTTCTTGCCGCGGCGGACATTCAGCTCGGGCGGGGAGAGCCGATCTGCGACACGGCGCGGGTGATGGGGCGAATGTTGCACGGGGCGGTGATCCGGACGTTTGCGCAAAAGGATGTTGAGGAGTTTGCGGCGTTTAGCGGTATTCCGACGATCAATGCGCTGACCGACGAGGAGCATCCGTGCCAGATTCTGGCGGATCTGTTTACGATCCGGGAATCGCGCGGAACGTTTGATGGACTGCGGGTGGTTTTCATTGGGGATGGGGACTGCAATGTATCGCGGTCGTGGATTTGGGCGGCGGCGCGGCTGGGCTTTGAGTTGAGGATCGCGGCACCTGAGGCCTTCCAACCGCCGAGGGAATTGCTGGAGCGCGCGGGAGGGCGTGTGATTGTCGGGGAGGATTTGCGCGCGGCGGCTGAGGGAGCGGATGTGCTTTACACCGACGTGTGGGTGAGCATGGGCAAGGAGGAGGAATCCGCCTCGCGCATTGAGCAATTGCGCGGATACCAGATCAACGAGGAGCTTTGCGCGATGGCCCCCGACGCGCTGATCATGCATTGTCTCCCGGCTTATCGCGGCAAGGAAATAACCGCGGAAACGTTTGAAAAAAATGCAGAGACGATTTTCCGGCAGGCGGAGAATCGTTTGCACGCGCAGAAAGCGGTGCTTGCCAGGCTGATGGAATAAAGGAGCGCGCGTCCCCTCATGAGTCTCCCCGGTCAACGTATTTTGGGTCAGAAGTTGCATGGTCTTTCGCTCCGCGCGCAGGCCGTGATTTTTGTTGGCGGGGTGTTGCTCCTGGCGTTCGTTGCGTACGGGTTCGCTCTTTCATCGCTCACGATGGGAACCTTTACCGGGGTGCAGCAAGAGTTGGATGAAGCTCGGGCGAATCGCGCGATTGCTCAGATCGATCAAGTGGCGAAGCATTTGCTTTGGCACGTGCGCGTTGGGGCGGTTTCGGGGGCGGCATTCAAGTATCTTGAAAAACCTGCCCCGGCTTTGCTCAAAACGGTAGCGTCGCTTCAACTTGAGCAGTTGTCCGGCGATTTTATGATCATCTTTGACCGCCATAAAAACGCGGTTGCCGTTTCGTCGGTTGACGAGGAGGGACGATCTGTCGCGTCATTGCCGAAGGGGATTTCGGAAACCTCGTTTCGCGCGTCGAGTTTGCTGGCGGGCGATGATCCCGCGACGGCGTTATTTTCATCCTCGACGGGAGTTTGGCTCATGGCGTCGTGTGAGGTTGTTCGAGCTGATGGCTCAGGACCTTCACCTGGCTGGGTGGTGGTCGGCGTTTCTCTCGGTGCCGAGCGTTTGGAGCGCATCCAGACGACGACCGCCGTGATGCTGGAGCCTGTCGGTGACGATGTCAAAACGCCGGAGAGCATCGGGTTTTCGCAGTCGAGCGAACTGCGGACGGAGACGCTCGGGCGGTGCAGAATTTATCGAGCCAAAGCAAACGGGGAACGCGCTGTGGAGAAGCCATTTTTGATCTCCTTTGAAAATTCGTTTCAGGCTGGTCCGGCGCAGTTTCTCGTTAACATCACGCCGATGGTATATCGAGCATCGGTTCAGTTTCGCGATCATGTGATGGTGATGACATTAATCGGCGGCGGAATTGTGATTGTCGTGTGTTTGTTGCTCGTCGAATGGCTGTTTGTAAGGAGGGTTTTGGCGATGGATCGCAGGTTCCAGCAAATTACGACGTCGGGCAATGCCTCCGCGCATTTGACGGTTGAGGGCGGCGACGAGTTCGCGCGCTTGGCACAGTCCGCCAATCGCCTGCTCGACTCGCTGCGGCGCCGGCGCGGTGAGATTGAGCGCCAGCAGCAGTTGCTTGGAGGGGTGCTCGACAGCGCGACGGAGGGGATCATGGCGTTTCGATCGATACGCAATAACAGCGGGGAAATTGAGGATTTTACCATTGTGGTTACAAACCCGGCGGCGGCGCGAATTGTTGGAAAAACGACGGTCGAGCTGATCGGCTCGACCTTGCGCACGACGTTTTCGGGAACCCACGATGCGTGGCTTTATGAGCGTTACGTCAGGGTGGTTGAGAGCGGCACTGCGGACGAGTATGAATACGACCACGAAGAGGGCGATGAGCGGCGGTGGTTTCGCTCATCGGCCGCGCCTTGGAATGACGGCTTCGTAGTGACCTTTGACGAGATCTCTGAGCGGAAAAATGGCGAGGAGCAACTCACGAGCCAACTAGAGGAAATTGAGCGCTTCAATCGTGCGATGATTGGTCGCGAGGAGCGTGTTCTTGAGATGAAGAAGGAAGTCAATGAACTCTGCAAGAAACTCGGGCTTCCGCCGCAATACGACGAGGAGGTGATTGAAGATGTCGTCTGAGGTGCCAACCGGCCGGGAAGACGAGTTGTTGCGGTGTGTCGCGACATGTCTGGGAATCCTGATTGAGCCTGGGGATTTTCTCGAGCGCATGGCCGAGGTGCTTGCGCAACTCGGACGGACGGTGGATGCGGATCGGGTCTATCTTTTTGAGAATCATTCCGAGGCTGGGAGGCTTTTTTGCAGCCAGCGCGCGGAGTGGGTTCGGGAGGGTGTTTTCCCGCAACTGCACAATCCGCATCTTCAGAACCTGCCGTATCTTCCCGAATTGGAGGAAGTTTATCCTGATTTGGGTGCAGGGCGCGCAGTTGCCTCGCTGGTGAGTGCGCTGCGTTCCTCGCTCCGCGGGCATCTTGCGAGTCAGGACATTCTTTCAGTTGCACTCGTGCCGGTTTTCAACAAGGGCGACTTCCAAGGGTTTATCGGGCTTGATGACTGCACGACAGAGCGGGAATGGAATGATGGCGAACTGAATTTGCTACGCGCGATGGCGGCCGGCATCGGTGCGGCGTCCGTGCGGGATCGGTTTGCACGTTCGATGCAGGCGCGCACCGAGGAACTGAGCCGCAGCCGACGTGTGGCGCTGAGTCTGATGGAAGATGCGCGACGCGCGGTGACGGCGGCCGAGGAGGCGAGCCGTGCGAAGTCTTCCTTCCTTGCGATGATGAGCCACGAGATTCGGACTCCGTTGAACGGAGTGATCGGGTTCACGGATCTGCTTCTCGACGAACCGTTGACGGCGGATCAGGCGGAGATGGTCACGACGATCCAAACGTGCGGAAATGCGCTGCTGGCGTTGATCAGCGATATCCTCGATCTCTCAAAAGTGGAAGCCGGGCGAATCGAACTTGATCTCTCGCCGTGGAATCCGACGGCGGGTTTGCAGGAAGTCGTTCAAGCGTTCGAACCCGCAATTCGTGCGAAGGGTTTGGCGATCTGTTGTGATGTGGACGCGAGTGTGCCAGCAACGGTTTTGACCGATCCGAAGCGTCTTCGACAGATTCTAGCCAATCTCTTGGGCAACGCGATCAAGTTCACCGATGCGGGGGATATCGCGATCCGTCTCGCGGCCTCGGAGAATAGTTCCGGGCCACTGACGTTGATAGGATCGGTAACCGACACAGGGATGGGCATGACGGAGGCGGAGCAGGGTGTGATTTTCGGCGCGTTTAGCCAGGCTCATGCTTCCATTCACAGTCGCTTTGGCGGGAGCGGGCTCGGCCTTGCGATTTGCCGCAGCCTGACCCAGGCGCTCGGCGGCTCGATTCGTGTGGAGAGCGAGCTCGGCAAAGGGACGACATTTACGTTTGAGGTGCCTGTGCATGCGGCGCCACTTGCGGAGGAGTCCAGCCGCGTGGACGACGGGTTTGCGCTGCCTTTCAACGGGAGTTTTCGCATTTTAGTGGTCGATGACATTGCGACGAACATTAAGCTGGCGGCTTCGATTCTTCGCCGGCTGGGCTGCACAGTGGAGACGGCCGACAACGGCGTGGATGCAGTGACGCGGGCACAGTCGGGAAACTACGACTTTATTTTCATGGATGTGTTCATGCCGGGGTGTGATGGCGTCGAGGCGACGCGGCGGATTCGTGAGTTTGAACAAAGCCATCCGGAGCGCGAGCCTACCCGCATCATTGCGTTGACGGCGGATGCTTTCCCGGAGAATCGCGTGCGATGTCTGGAGGCGGGCATGGATGATTTTCTGACCAAGCCTCTGCGGCCTGATAAGATCAAAGCGGCGCTGGCGCGCCACGTGCGGAAGGGAACCTCCTGAAACCCGGAGGGCGTCCGATCTCGCGAGATGGGCGGCTAGACTTTGACCCAGGCGCGGGTTTTAGCGCTCTGCTCCACGGCGGCGAGGACTTTTTCGTTTGCTAGGCCGTCGGCGAAGGTGGGCTGCACGCTTTTGCCTGCGACGACGGCAGTGATGAAGTCCGCGAAGGTATTCACGAACGTGTGTTCGTATCCGATGATGTGACCTGGAGGCCACCAGGAACCGGCATAGGGTTGCGAGGTTTCGGTCACGAGGATATCGCGGAATCCGCTGGCGTCGGCGGGGTCGGAAGTCGAGTAAAACTTGAGGCGGTTCATGTCCTCGAAGTCGAAGGCAAGGGAACCTTTGCTACCGTTGATTTCGAGTGTGATGTGGTTTTTGCGCCCGTTTGCAAAGCGGGTGGCTTCGAGATTGGCAATGGCGCCGTTGGAAAATCTGCCGATCCAGCTCACGGCGTCATCGACTGTGACTCGGCCCATTTTTTGAGAAGCCTTTGCGGCGAGCCCGGCACCGGCTTCGGCGAGGAGGGGACGTTCTTTAATGAAGGTTTCCATGAGGCCACAGACTTCCTTGACCTCTCCGACGAGGTAGCGGCCAAGGTCGATGATGTGCGCGTCGATGTCACCGTGGGTTCCGGAGCCGGCGATTTTGGCCTGGAGGCGCCAGACGAGCGGGAATGTCGGATCGGCAATCCAGTCCTGAGCATACCGGGCGCGGTAGTGATAAATCCGATCTCCGAGGTCGCCGCGTTCGATCATTTTTTTTGCTAGGGCAATGGCAGGGATGCGGCGGTAGTTGTGGCAAACCATGTTGACGACACGCGCTTTTTTCACGGCGGCGACCATTTCTTCGCACTGCGGGATATCCATCGCGAGGGGTTTTTCGCAGAGGATGGCCTTGCCGTGTTTCGCGGCTTCAATGGCGATTTCATGATGGCTGTCGTTTGGCGTGCAGATATCAACGACATCGATGTCGGGGTTGCTCACGACGGAACGCCAATCGGTCGAGGTATGGCTCCAGCCCAGCTGTGATGCGGCTTTGCGGACGGCGTCCGGGGAGCGTCCGCAAATCGTGTGGAGCTCCACGTTGGCAGGGAGGTCAAAAAATCTTGGCGCCTGACGCCAGGCATTTGAGTGGGCCTTGCCCATGAAGTTGTAGCCGATGAGACCGATGCGGAGGGTGCGCTTTTTCATATCAGCCTGCGACTATAGCGGAGGTTGGGTCGGAGAAAAAGCGAATCTTGAAAGCGGGGCGTCGGTAACGCAAAATGGGCTGAATGAAACGCTGTGTTGCGGTTTTGGTGTTGTGGGCCGGAGTTGTGCTCGTTCGAGCGGAGATTTTGATCGAGGATCCATGGGTTCGAGCGGTGCCTCCGTCATCGAGTGCGACGGCGGCGTTTATGAAGGTCACGAATACCGATGGCGGGAACGTGACGCTCGTTGAGGCTCGCGCAGACATCGCCAAAGACGTGCGTCCGATGGCGACAACCAAAAAACAGATCGACGGCCACGAAGTGTCGGGAATGGAGTTTGTGGATTCTTTCGCGATCGCGGCCGGAAAGAGCCGCATTCTCGAGCCCGGCGGCGACCATATTATGCTCATGAAACTGAGTTCCGTTCCCGCCGCTGGAACGAGCGTGAAGCTGACGCTCGTTTTTGATGGAGCCAAGGGACGGCGCGAAATTAAAGTGGAGGCACCGGTTCGTTGAAAAAGCTCACTCAAACACGGTTGCTGCTCGTCGCCGCATGCTTAGTGATCGTTCTCCCTGCGGCGTTCGTTGGGTTTACGGTTTCGAAAAAAACCGAGTCTCCCTGGTTTGGAAAATACGACGCCAATGCGCAGGAGGCTTATGATTTTGAGCTGCAAGCCGCGGGCGGCGAAACGCTTCGTTTGAGTGATCTTCGCGGGAAGATTGTTTTGCTCAACTTTGGGTTCACAAATTGCCCGAGTATTTGCCCGGCCGTGCTCGCGAATCTTGCGGCGGTTTACAGGAAGCTAACGCCAGCGGATCGCGACAATGTGCGGGTTCTTTTCGTGACGCTCGATCCAGCGAGGGACACGGCGGAAAAGCTGGGCGAATATGTGCCGTTCTTCGAAGCTTCGTTTGTTGGCCTTACGGGCGACGCGGCGAAAATTGCGGCAATTGCAAAAGCTTATGGTGTTTTTTATCAAAAGGCACCCAGCGACTCAAACGATCCCGAAACCTATATGATCGACCATTCGACGGAGACATTTGTGATCGACTCATCGGGAAAGCTGCGGATGGTTTTTCGGTTAGATCAACTGCCCGAGAGTGACCGAGTTGTTGCTGACATTCACAGGATCCGCGACTTACGTTAAAGCGAAAGGCGTTTGGCGACTAAGGATTCGAGGTGGGAGCGAAGGGCCGGGGATTCGATGCGTTCAAGCAGGGAATTGAAGAATCCGGTGACGATGAGGCTACGTGCGACGGGGCTGGAGATACCGCGGGCCTGCATATAGAAAAGTTCGTCCTCACTCACCGGGCCGTTCGTGGCGCCATGGGTGCAGCGCACGTCGTCATTGAGGATTTCGAGGCCTGGCATGGAGTTTGGGTCGGCGTCATCACTCAGGATAAGGTTGCGGACTTTTTGATAGGCGTCGGTCCCGGCGGCACCGGGCTCGACTTTGATGAGGCCGGCAAAAATCGTGCGCGACTTGTCATCGAGGGCGTTGAGATAGAGGAGATCGCTAGAGGCGCGGGGAGCGACGTGATCTTGCAGGGTGCGTTGATCGATTTCGCGAGTGCCTTCGACGGGGTTGATGGAGAACATTTCGCTGCGTGAGCCTTCACCGACGAGGCGGCTAAGGCTTTCGCCCCGAACGAACGCGCCGCCGAAGTTAGCTGTGAGCGCGGTGCTCGTAGCGTCCTTGCCGACGACGGTGGAGTTGATTTGAAAAGCCGTTGTCTCCTTCGACCAATCCTGCACGGCAATGTAAGTGAGTTTGGCTCCGCGTTCGAGATGAAGATCATTGACGCCGCAAGCGAGCGCGGGGGCGTTGTCGGCACTCTTGAAGTAGTCC
>JBBRHN010000089.1:0-8206 GCA_038222685.1 Chthoniobacterales bacterium
TCCATTGCCACGAACAAGCGGTTTCGAACCAGCAAGATCAGCATCAATATAGCCGCCAAGGTCTTCCGCCCAATAAGCGTATCTCGATGCCACGTCACCACGAGAGTTGGTAAGGTCAACCCACGCAACGTTAACCGGAGAACTCGCGTTGCCACTCACATGCAATGGTAGAGGCAACTGATTAGTGGCGATATTTGTGAGTCCCCCAGCGAAAGCGTTTGTGGAGGACAGTGGTGACTCAATAGGTAGACCGACTCCGCCAGGCAGTTGCTGAATCGAACCTCCGGAAAAAAGAGGATAGTACTTTATCGAGTTAGAAGCAGGAACCCCAATGAAGCTGACCGGGAAGTCGATCCCGTTTAATGTTGCCGTTGATTTCAGAACTGTAAAGTCGTCAGATTTGGTATTTTGAAGAATTTGGTTGAGAGCGGCGTCAAACCCAGCCTGTGCGGCTAGAGACGAAGCATACCTGTTCGATAAGCTCCGCGCCACGCTGCGCTCAACGCTCATGCTCTGCATAAACGCCACCACAATGGTGGAAAGGACGACGAGGACGAGGAGGGTGGTGATGAGAGCCGAAGCTCGCGATTGCGGAACGCAGAATGCGGATTGCGGAATGGTGGCGACTGGTTTTGTCGGCAACTCACCCGTCCCGCCGCGAGACGCCTCTTCCTGCTTTTCTGTCCTGCAAATCCTGTTCATCCTGTAAATCCTGTCGAAACTTCTTCCGTGTCTTCCATTTTGTTCATTCTGTTAATTTTGTCTAAACCTCTAAGGCTTGTTAATGCGAACGCGCGTGGTGAAGGTTTGCTGGACGGGGGCGATGATATTGGAATACGTCGGTCCGTTGGTAGCAGTCCAATCCGCCTGAATGCCGAGCTTTTTCGCGGCGTCTTGATTGACGGCCGTGATTGAGAGTTCGACGATATTGGGCAGACGGTTAGCGGCGGACGGAACAAACGGGATGAACGAGGTGTTTGTTGTGAGATTGGTGCCGTTGGTTGCCGTCGAGACAACGAGATCGAGTGGGCGGATGGTGAAGCGGGTGACGTTTCTGGCGAGGAGTTCTTCGCCGGACGCCCCGACGGTTGGATTCTGAAAGAGAGTATTGGTGGTGAGACTAGCAAACGTAGCGTCGCTGCTGCGGAAGTAGCGGTAGAGATTGAGTGACGGGGTAGCGGAGGCGGTGGTTCGGTTGTAAGCGAGGAAGTAGCCAACTTGGCAGACATCGCTTTTGTTGGCTCCTGATTCCTGCGCCTTTGCAGGCAGCGCGGAGAGGGCGAAGAGCGCGCCGCCGGAGTTGGTGTCTGTGATGACGCCGCCGACCGTGGAAATTCTTGGAAAAGCGGACGCGTTCACAAGAAAATGATTCGTATTGGTGGCCCCGGCCAGAGCGTTTTGAAGGTCGCGTGACATGATGCCGAGAGCGGCGCGGGCTTCGCGGTAGGAATCGACACGATTTTCGTTTTCGCGCCAGAGCTTCGTCGCGCTATTGACCATGTTAAGGAGGAGGACGAGGAGGAGAGCCATAACCGACATGGCGACTAAAAGCTCAAGAATGGTAAAGCCGTCAGAGGTTTTGACAGGATTAACAAGATTTACAGGATTCTCAGGATTGGATTTGGGGCGAAAGGTTTTGTGTTTTCGCTTAACTTGTAGCGAGGGCGCACCGAAGTTGAGGACGAGGCCGACCTCCTTGCCAGTGGCTTGGAGGTAGTTGACGAGTTGAAGTTCGTGCACTGCATGGATCTCCTGAGCGGCCTTGAGTTCTAAAATGACTTCCTCTTCAACCAAAACATCGGCAACAAAATCGCCGACAAGTTCTCCGCAGTAGTAAACGGAAATCCTCACATTCGCCTGGGCGTGAATTCCACGATTTCGCAACTCGATCAGGAGGGCATTCTGATAGACCGACTCGAGAAAACCGGGACCGAGTTCCTTATGGACCTTCATCGCGGCGCCGATGATTTTTTGAGTAAGATCCTCGTATTCCATGGTTCTCAGCTAATCCTGTTAATCCTGTAAATCTTGTTAATCCTGTCAAAAGTCCCTTAGTAATTCATCAACGTGACAAATGTGTAGCGGGAGCGGTTGGTGGAGGCTGCGGCAGCGGGGGTTTCTATAGTCGTCTGCACGCGGGAGAGATTCGGCACGCCGGTGTTGGTATCAACGGTCACTTGTGCAAGAAAGGCGGCGGCGGCATAGCTGTTTGAGAACGTCGTGACGGAGTCGGTCAAAGCCGAACCGGCGTTGTCGAAGGCGATGATGGCCGCATTGTTGTTTACGGCGAGGCTAAAATTCGGAACGAGGGCGTTCGAATCCGATGACGGGCCGCGGAGCAGCGTGCGGTTCGTGCCGGTGAGGACGCGGAGGTCGGAAAAAATCTGTTGTGCAATGTGCGTCGCCCGTGTTTCGCGCTGGCTCTCCTGCGCGGATTTCAAGGCGACGGGAAAAAGACCCATGATGCCGACGAGGGCAAAGGCGATGATACCGAGAGCGAGGACGATCTCGATTAATGAAAACGCAGATTTTTTTGACAGGATTAACAAGATTTACAGGATTTGCAGGAGTGTTTGCACCCTAGCTTCCGGTAGCGGTGATATCGAGTTGGACGCGACCGGTGTAGCGGGCTAGAGAGATTTGCTCAAAGAGACCGGCGGACGAGTCTTGAACACTTTTGTTTCGCGTGAAGTTGTCTTGACCACCGGCGAAGTAGCCTTCGTAGAGGAAAAGACGTGGGATTCCAGTTGAAGGCTCTTCGACAGCGCCGCTGCTATTAAAAGCAAGCACAGGGATCGTCTGGTCCCACGACTGAAAAGCACTGCTTAACTCGGTTTTGAGCCCGTCGAGGAATGTCCCACCAGACTGCGGGATGAGCGTCCCATTGAGGCGCTTGAACGCGATGTTCTTCGGAAGTTTCGTCCAATTTTTAAGCACCACAAATTTCTTAGGGGCTTCCTCTGGTGTGGCCTGCCGAAACACGATAAAGGCCGCGTAGTTCATCTCCTTCGATGTAAAGATGGCATCGTCGTCAGCAAATCCGACATAAACCGTCTGCCCGCTTTCGAGGGCGGCGACGCGGGCTTGTTCGAGGGTGTTCATGACGATGTTGACGGCACCGCGGCGGCCGGCGGTGCTGGAGAATCCGCCAATGGCGGGGACGAGGAGGGACATCATGATGGCGATGATGCCAATCACAACGAGCATTTCGAGCAGGCTGAAGGCGCGGCGGCGGTTCGTGGTCGCTTTCATGAATCCAACATCGACCCGAGTCGAGGGAACGCACAAAGACGGAATTGTGACAATTTCGTCACACGGTTCATTAAACGCTCGTGGACAATGACTTGCAAAATCACGTTTTGGCAGCATTTTCGTCATGTATGGACATTGCATGGACACGTTTAAGCATGAAGGGTGCCAAATTTTGAAATGTGGCGGCTATTCGACGCGGAAGGTGGCCGATTGTTCACGGGAGCCGGAGCGGGCGGTAAGTGTCCATGTGCCGGGGCGGAGTGCC
Organism: Chthoniobacterales bacterium; assembly: GCA_038222685.1. Taxonomy (GTDB): domain Bacteria; phylum Verrucomicrobiota; class Verrucomicrobiia; order Chthoniobacterales; family Terrimicrobiaceae; genus JBBRHN01. The sequence goes on from JBBRHN010000089.1 coordinate 3,518, forward strand.
AGGCGGGCGGAGTCCAGTTTTTGCCCGTTGGCGAACCAATCGCAGGCAGGCTCGCTGCTCGAGAAGATAAGGACTTGCTGGTCCGGGGGGAGGTCGGGGTTGAACACAAAGACCGCGCCGTTTTTGGGGAAGAGGATTTTGAAGGAGTCGTTCTCGGCGACGGCACCGAGGCGATTTTGCGGACTCGCGCACCACGCTGCATATTCTGCGGGTAGCAAGAGGGCGCGGGACGGGGCTGGCTGGAAGCGGGTCGCGGAGGAGACCGTCGGGACCGTGCCGGGAAGAAACCACTCGGTGAGCGAGGGTTCGCCCGGTTGCGGGACGAGACCTGTGGCGCGGGAAACGTCGAGGGCGACGAGAGTTTCGCTCGGCGTGGGTGGGGGGAGCGGCTGATCGCCGCGGGCGAGGAGGAGGCGGATAGCGGCGTTCCAGATCGGGGCGGCGGATCGGACGGCGAGAGCGGAATCCATTGGCGAGCCATCCGGGTTGCCGGCCCATACGGCCACGGTGTGGTTTTTTGTAAAGCCCACGCACCATCCGTCCCGGAATCCCGAACTGGTGCCGGTTTTCACAGCGACACGGACGCCGACATTGAGTGGAGAGGAGTCGCCGAACGAGATGCGGCGCGCGTTGTTGTCGCAAAGAATGTCGGTAATGATATCGCAGGCGGCCGCCGAGGCGCTTGTGCTGGGCTCCACTGGCTCACCGATGATAAGCGGCGCGCGCCACTGCTCGCCGCGACGAGCCAGCGAGGCGTAGGCACTGGCGAGATCAAGAAGAGTGACTTCGGCATTTCCCAAAATAAAACCCGCGCCGTAGTCGTCGAAGGTTTTGGGAAAACGGAATCCCCACCCGCCGAGGCTTGCGAACATGTTGCGGGCACCGACGCGGGCGAGGGTGATGACGGCAGGGACGTTGAGGGAGTTGGCCAGGGCCTCGCGCACGCGGACGGGACCGAGAAAACGGTGATTGTAGTTCTGAGGATCGTAGTCCGCATAGGTGCCGCGAATGGCCTCCTCGGTATCCGGCACCCAGTCGGCGGCGCTGAGCAGGCGTTGATCAATGGCCTCAAGGTAGAGAAACGGTTTGAGCGTCGAGCCCGCGCTTCGCGGCATGGTGGCGAGGTTGATGTCGCGGTGTTGAGGAAGGGACGAGGAAACCATTGCGCGGACGCCGCCGGTTTCGTTGTCCAGAACGACCAAGCCGCACGCGGACGCACCGAGAGGCTCAAGGGATTTTCGCGCTTCGGAGAGGAGACGTTGGAGGTCTTGTTGGAGATCGAGGTCGAGCGTCGTGCGGCGGGCGTTGTCCCCTGGGCGGAGGCGTGAGAGCGCCTCGCGGGCAAAGTGTGGAGCGTCGGACGGAAGCGCAAAGGCACCGGGCTGCGGCGGCGAAGCGAGGAGTGTCTCCGAGGCGATGCCGGGCGGGAGGAGATTTTGTTTGGCCATGCGGCGAACGTTTCGCTCGTAGCGAGCGAGCGTTTGTCCCGGATTGCGCCAAGGATTGAGTCGCGTAGGTGACTGCGGAATTCCGGCAAGATAAACCGCCTCGGCGAACGTGAGGTCAGCGGGGGCTTTTCCGAAATAAGCAAACGCCGCTGCAACCGGCCCGATGCGCCGGTTGCCGTAGTCGAGCCGATTGAGGTAATTTTCGAGAATTCGAGTCTTCGTCCACTCGCGATCTAGACGCAACGCCGCAAAAGCCTCGCGCCACTTCGCATCGAACGTCCGCCGCGTGCGCCCGGCGCCGAGTTTCACGGTTTGCTGAGTGATCGTCGACGCGCCCGAGATGATGCGTCCGTTGATGAAGTTGCGCAGCGTCGCGCCGGCGACGGAATAAAAATCGACGCCGTCATGCTCGAAAAACCGTCGATCCTCAATCGCCACCGTCGCCAACGGCAACCACGGGCCGAGGTCGTTGAGACGTGCAAACCGCGCGTCGCGGGCGTCCGCGCCCGCGGGCAAAGAAAATGGCCGCCCGCGCAAATCCTCCAAAACCATCGTCGCCGGCGGCGCGAGTTCAAGCGACGCCGGAAGCGGCGCGTGGCGAATCCGCCAGTCTCCCCAAATCGCAACCGCGCCCGCGATGACGAGCAACAAGAGCGCCGCCTTGACATGGTGGGATCGGAATTTCACGTCGCCGAAGTCTCCACCCGTCCGCACCGTGCGGCAAGTCCGATAAAAATTCCCACTTGCGTTGAGACCGGTTTTTTGGTTTCTTCCAAAAAGTTGGTCGAGAATTTACGGACACTTAATGCACAATTTTTTCAGCGAAATCTAATTCATGCCGCGCATGATCGGACTTTCCGGGCTATCCGTGCCCACTTTTGAATTCTCTCGGTTGAACTCATTTTGAGATTTTCCCCGCTGCTGCCCGTAACCCCAAGATGGAGGCCCCATTAACTTAAAGGATATTCGTATTAATGAACGAATCCGCGCCCGTGAGGTGCGTGTGATCGTCGCTGCCACTAATGAACAACTCGGCGTGATGCGCCTCGACGAGGGCATCAAACGCGCTCGTGGAATGGGCCTCGATCTCGTCGAGATCGCCCCCAATGCCCAGCCGCCCGTGTGTCGGATCGTGGATTTCGGAAAATTCCGCTACGATCTTTCCAAGCAGGACAAGGAAAAGAAGACCACAGCCGGCAAGGTCAAGGAGATCAAGTTCCGCGTGAACATTGACGAGCATGATTACATCACAAAAGTCCGGCATGCGGAGGACTTTCTCGACAAGGGCAACAAGGTCAAAGTGCACTTGCAGTTTCGCGGACGTGAAATGGCCCACCAGGATCTCGGCATGAAAGTCGTCCTCCGTGTGCGTGACGATCTCTCAGGCATGGCCCACGTGGACATGGATCCCAAGCTCGTTGGACGCGCCATCGGAATGACCCTCAGCCCATTGCCCGCCACGAAGCGGCATCGGAAATTCACCAAATACGGCGAAGTCATCGAGCCTGAACGCGAGGAGCGCGAAGAGCCCGAGGAAAATGCAGCCTAGTCGTCGCCTCATCCTCTTCGACATCGACGGGACATTGATCACGTCGGGCGGGGCCGGAGAGCGCGCGCTGATCGAGGCCATGCAATCGCGGTTCGGAATCGACGAGGATTTCCGAGGCATCCACCTTGCCGGTGCCACGGACGGCGCCATAACCAAAAATCTTCTGGAGAAAAACGGCCTGCCTGCATCGCCCGAGAACATCGCAAGCCTGCTCGACGGCTACTTGGATCAACTCGCCGACCGGATCGGCAAACACGATGGCACGCTGTTGCCAGGCATTGTGCCGTTACTCGAAGCTCTCCGCGAGCGACCCGATGCTGTTGTCGCCCTGCTCACCGGCAACGTCCGCCGCGGGGCCGAGATCAAACTCGCCCATTACGGCGTCTGGAATTTTTTTGAATTCGGGGCCTTCGCCGACGACCATCACGATCGCAATCAACTCGGGCATTTCGCAAGGCAACGCGCCAAGGAACACCACGGCGAGGAGTTTCCCCCGGAGAGGATTTTTGTCGTTGGCGACACCCCCCGCGACATCGAGTGTGGCCGCGCCATCGGCGCAAAAACCCTCGCCGTCGCCACCGGCCAATACTCCAAAGACTCCCTCGCCGAACATCACCCGGATTTTCTTTTTTCCGACCTCTCAGACACCGCCTCCGTCATCGCCGCCCTTTTTTCGGGGAATTAACCCGAGGACATCGATAAAGCAGCCGGGGGTTTACCGAAAAGACGCGCCCTCATCACCTCATGGAGGGACATTCTCTGGCATGTCCCACTTTCCCTCCCGGCACACAAACGACCCGCCCCAGCCTTTCAGCTCTTCGCACTTCGAGCGAATCCGTTTGACAAATCGCCGCGTAACTTTCATATGTATGGAAATGAGCTCCCAGAAAGTCGAGGCCACAGACCTCGTTAAAAATTCGGTCCTCTACAAGGAATTCTTGGCAGAACGCGAAGAAATCCTCCGGCACAAGTGGATCGAGAGTGAAAAAGCCGGCGCCGACATCGGGTTCGAGCGGGCATTGTTGGACTGGATCGTGAGATACCGTTCCTCATGGCGCACAGATCGCACAAAGTCGCCAAGCCGTTCAGATCGCCCCATGACCGCATAGACCGATAACCCGCCTTTAAAATGCTCCTGCGAGGGCAGAAAGGCCAGATACGTTGCAAAAAACAGACGATACAACAGCAGTTGCGATGGACGCCGAGGCCGTGCAAAAAGCCATTCGGCGCATGGCTCACGAAATCGTCGAGCACCACAAAGACCTCAAGAGGCTAGTCCTCGCAGGCATTCCCACCCGCGGCATTGAAGTCGCGAAACGTCTCGGCGATTTTATTTCTCAGATCGAAGGCACTTTGCCATTCGTCGGCGTCGTCGACGTCTCGATGCACCGCGATGACCTCTTTACCCGCCCCACGATGACAGTTCTGGTGGCGACCCACCTGCCTGTCGATCTCGATGGACGCCCCGTCGTGCTCGTTGACGACGTGCTTTTCACCGGCCGCTCTTGCCGCGCCGCAATGGACGCCATGGCCTCCTTTGGCCGCCCCTCGTCCATCCAACTCGCCGTTCTTGTTGATCGCGGCCACCGTGAGTTACCCATCCGTCCCGATTACGTCGGCAAAAATCTCCCGACGTCGGCTCTAGAAAAAATCCGCGTGCGTTTTGAAAACCTCGACGGCGTGCCCGATTCG
>JBBRHN010000090.1:0-8192 GCA_038222685.1 Chthoniobacterales bacterium
CACCGATGAGCGGTCAATTTTTAGAAGTTCGCAGAGTTCGCCGAGCGAAGAACCTTTGTGATAGTCGCGATGGCAGAAGCGGAGATAGATCGTGTTTCTCTGATAGGAAAAATCCGGCATGTGCGCCCCCTCGGAATCCAAAAACGCCGCGACGTCGTGCATGACTTCTTCGCTCGTGGTGATGAGGCCCACGGGGCGGTTGCCCTCTTCGATGATTGTGATGTGAGGCGAGCCGTCGGCAAAACCCCGCACGCGTTCCATGATCGCGATCGAGCGCTCGAAAAGCTCATCGTGGCGTTGGTAGCAGGCAACATTCCACACGCCGTGCGGCTCCCAGTGGCCTCGGGCGTGGCGTTGAAAAATCTCGCGTTCATTGGTGAGGAGGAAATCCGGCGTCACGGGAGCGTTGAAAATAGCAACGCCCTCGATCGCGTGTTCGAGTGAGCGCCCGGTATTCACGGCCCAGAGTCCGCCCGCTTCCTTGTGGCGCAGAAGCACGTCGGCAAAAGCCTCGCTGCAGCGTCCGTCGGAAGGGTGCTCGATGAGGGTTCCGTCGAAGTCGGTGCTGAGAAGGCGGATTTTTGACATGCGTATCTCGAATAGACACGGTGTTGGCGCGGGCCGCAATCGCGATCCGCTATCGATCGTTTTTTTGAATCGCCTGCGGAACTTTTACGATGCGCGACGTGTCGTAGCCCTGTGCAGCGAGGCGGGCGAGGATCGCTTGGTAATCCGTTTCGCTCATGGTTGGCTTGCGGCTCATGATCCAAACGAGATCGCGCGAAGGGTGGCCGATGACGGTGTGTTGATAATCGGGGCTGAGGTCGATCACGAGATACGCGGCCCAAAACGGCCAGATGAACTGGATGGCCCACTCGGCGTTGGTCTTCGTGTTGACGACTTTGCCGAGGGCTTTCATCTCCTGGCGCGGGGCCGAGAGCGTCTTTTTGTGGAACGCGTAGGTGACATCGATTTTGCCATCCGCGCGGGGTGTGTAGATATCCATCGTCCCAACGTTGTTCTTTTCGACAAACCACGGAATGATCCCGATCACATACCAATCACCCATAAATCGCGGCAAATCGACGTGGTCCACAGTGCGCAGCGGTTGTTTTGGCATGGTCGAGCACGAGCAAAGCAGAACGAGTGCGCAGAGGGAAAAGATAAGTTTCATTGACGCGACTTTCGTGTCCGCTTTTTAAAAAGCAAGGGTCTTTCCGAATTGATCGCGGTCAATGGCTGCGGAAACTTGGCACAGCGCGGGCGCGGAAATCATTGCGCCGCCAGCGAGATTGGCTGTATTAAGTTGTCTAATGCCAAAAACGGCGGGCCCGGTCCCCATCTCATCATCCGAATATGTCAAAGCCTATCGCGTGATGTTGCTTGCTCGCGTGCTGGAGGAAAAGCTCGCGAGTCTCTATCGTGGAGGCCTGATTAAGGGCGGGGTATTTCTCGGGCGCGGCCAAGAGGCGCTCAGCGTCTCGGTAGGCATTCATCTGCGCAAGGGCGATATTTTTGCACCGTTGATTCGCGATCAGGCCGGGCGCATGGCGTTCGGGGACACCGTGCTCGACACGCTGCGGACGTATCTTGGATCGCAACTCGGGCCGATGCGAGGTCGCGACGGAAACATTCATCGAGGTCGTCCGGCTGAAGGGTATTACGCGATGATCAGCCATCTCGGCGCGATGATTCCGGCCGTCGCCGGAGGGCTTCTCGCGCGTCGGCTGAGAGGCGAGACGGGCATCGTGGGTGCGACGTGTCTCGGCGATGGGGGCACGTCTACCGGGGCGTTTCACGAAGGGCTCAATGCCGCTGCCGTCGAAAAACTCCCGCTGGTTCTCGTCATTGCAAACAACCGCTATGCCTACTCGACGCCAAACACGTGCCAGTTTGTGTGCGATGACCTTGTGGACAAAGCGGTGGGCTATGGCGTGACGGGGCACAAAGTTGAGGGAACCAATTTGGAAGACTGCCTGCGCACGCTGAAATTTGCCATCGCAATGGCGCGTGAGGGTGGCGGGCCGCAGATGGTCGTAGGCGATCTCCTCCGCCTCGTCGGTCACGGCGAGCACGACGATGCCAGCTACATTGATCCGGCACTCAAATCCTCCGCAGTTGGACGCGATTGCGTGCTGTTGGCCGAGGAAGAGATCATTTCTCGAAAATGGGCGACCCGCGAGGAGGCATCGGCATGGCGCAACGAGGCCGAGGTAGAGGTAAACACGACCGTGGATAAAGTCCGCCGCGAACCAACCCCCACGGCAGAAGACGACGACTGGCGGGCTTTCTCGCGCCCGGAATTCGCAGAACAATACGCCGGAGTATGAGCACCATCACTTATCTCGAAGCCATTCGCCGCGCTCAGGAAAAGGCGCTCGCCGACGATGCGCGCGTCTTTATTTACGGTCAGGATGTCGGCAATTTCGGCGGCGCATTCAAAGCGACGAAAAATCTCGCCAAGCAATTTCCCGGACGCGTCATCGACGCCCCGTTGAGCGAGGACGCCATGCTTGGAATGGCCGTTGGTGCCGCCATTGAGGGAATGCGCCCGATCATCGAAATGCAGTTTGCGGACTTCTCGACGTGCGGTTTCAACCAGATTGTCAACCACGCCGCGACGCTTTACTACCGCACCGGCGTTCCGTGCCCGATTGTCGTTCGCCTTCCCTCCGGCGGCACATCCGGTGGAGGACCGTTTCATAGTCAAAGCATGGAGGCCCTCTACGCGCATTATCCCGGGCTCGTCGTCATGACGCCTGCCACGGTGGAGGATGCTTACACAATGCTTCTCGACGCCGTAGCCATCGATGATCCCGTCATTTTCTGCGAGCACAAATTTCTCTACTACCATCTCAAAGCCGACGCGCTCCCCGACACTGCATTACCGATCGGCAAAGCCCGCGTCGCGCGCCCCGGTCGCGACGCAAGCATCGTCACCCACGGTGCCATGCTTCACGAATCTCTCGCTGCAGCAACCGAGCTTTCCGCCGACGGCTACGAACTCGAAGTCGTCGATCTCCGCACAGTCAAACCCCTTGACACCGACACCGTCCTGGCTTCCGTCGCCAGAACCGGACGCCTCCTCTGTGTCAGCGAAGAGTGGCCATGGGGCGGCGTCAACGCCGAGGTCATTGCACGTGTAACGACCGACGGATTCGGTCTCCTCGACGCGCCCCCGCTCCGGCTCAACGCGAAGGACACCCCCGTCCCTTATCACCCCGATCTTTGGTCCGTTCACCGCCCCACCGCCTCCGCGATTGCGGAAACCGCGCGGAGGCTTTTACATATCTAACACGCCATGGCTCTCGTTCCCATCCTCATGCCTCAACTCGGTGAGTCCATCGCCGAGGCCACCATCGTTCGCATTCTATTTAATGAAGGTGAAGCGGTTCTCGCCGACGCCGACCTTCTCGAAGTCGAGACCAACAAAGCCGTCATGGGCGTCACCTCACCGGCCTCGGGAAAACTCGGGCAGATTCTCGCCGAAGCCGGAACCAGCTACCCCGTCGGTGCCGTTCTCGGCTACATTGAAGTCAGTGCCGAAGATGCGGAGCGCCTCGGACTCAACGACGAACCCGTCAAACCCGTCACCCGTGAGACAAAGCGCATAGAAAAAAATGTCGCGCCCGCCTCGGTCGAGCCCACGATTAAAGGCGGACTCCCCGTTCCCGCTCATGCAGGTGGAGCCAGCTACCTCTCGCCGCGCATGAAATCCCGCATGGCCGAGCTCGGACTCCGCGCCGCCGATTTGTCTGGCATTCCCGGCAGTGGAGCGGGCGGACGTGTGACCATCGAGGATCTCGAGCGTTTCATGGTCGGCATCGAGCGCAACAAAACCACGCCCGCCTCGCCCATGCGCAAAGCCGTCGCCGACGCCATGATCCGGAGTTGGTCGCGACCTCTCGCCACCGTTGCCCGCCCCATCCAGCTCGACGCCCTTCTCGCCCACCGCAAAAAACACCCACTCAAACCTGGCCCCGCCCTCTATGCCCTCCGAGCCATGGCCATCGCGCTCGGCGAGAACAGCGCGCCGGCGGGACGCCTTATCGGCGAACGCATCGTCCACCCGCCTTCCATTGATATCGGTTTTGCCGTCGAAGCCGAAGACGGCGTCCTCGTCCCGGTCATTCGCAATGCCGATCAGCACCCGCTCGACGAGCTCATCCCGCGCTACAACCGCCTCGTCGAACTCGCCCGCCAACGCCGCCTCACCCCGGCCGACACCGGCGGATCCATCGCCACCGTGACCAATTACGGAACCTTCGGCCTGACCCTCGCCACTCCCATCCCACTCCCCGAGCAGACCGTCCTCATCGGCATGGGCGTCGGCGTCACCGTCCCGTTCTGGAACCCCGCCATCGAAGAATTCATCCCGGTCGTCGAAGCTCTCTTCACCCTCAGCTTCGATCACCGAGTCCTTGACGGAGGTGCCGCCGGTCGCCTCCTCAAACGCATCGCCGAACTGCTTAACACTCCCGAAACGCTCTAACACGCCACACCCGCGAGCGCGATGACGAGCATTTTGATCACAGGCGCGACGGGCTTCGTCGGACGAACGCTCTTGATCCGTGCCGTGGAATCCGGACGGCGTGTCTGGGCACCTGTTCGCGACGAGGAAAAGCTTCATCGGCAGGTGGCGCGGGAAGGACTGGATGCGCGTATGGTCACTGCTCTGCCTGCGGAGCCGAAACACTGGCCGGGCGACGTGATTCCCGATCAGGCGGTGCTTTCCGCCGGAGTTCTTTTTGCGCGGAACCGTCAGGAGTATTTTGAGACTAATGTCGATTGGACATTGCGTGTCCTTTCCCACCTGCCCGCCGACTGCAAGACGGTCGTTCTTTCATCGCAGTCCGCCGGCGGCCCCACACCCGCGAATCTAGCGAAGCGGACCGAGGCGACGCCGGATGCGCCGCTGACTTGGTATGGGGAGTCCAAGCTCGTGTTGGAGCGTGCGGTTCCGCACGAGCGAAATGTGACGATCCTGCGCCCGCCCATGATCCTCGGCGCGCGCGACACGGCGACGTTGCCGCTTTTCAAAATGGCCCGGGGACTTGTCAGGCCGAAACCCGGCCTGCGGCCAAAATTCTTTAGCTACCTCGGCGTGGATGATGTCGTCGGTGCGATTTTTGCCGCGATGGACGTCGTGGAGCGCGGGCCGTTTTACATTGCCGCAGACGAGCCGGTTTCGGATTTGGAATTGATTGCAACGGCCGCGCGCGTGGCGGGCGCGCGCGGGGTGTCTCTTCGGATTCCGCAGGTGTTTGTGCGCCTGCTGTCGGCGGTTGTCGATGCGGTGCCCGCGATGCGAGAGGCGACGCCGAGCCTCACGCGAGACCGCGCACGAGAGATTCGGGCAGATCGCTGGGTGGTCGATGCAGCAAAATTTCGCAATGTGTCGACGTGGCGTCCGAGTGTTCCGCTCGAGAAAGCGCTTGCGGATGCTTTTGCGCACTACCGCGAATCGGGACAATTGTGAACTCGACAATGGGATTTCAATCTGCGCTCCTTCGCTGATGACTTCTCCAAAAATCACAACATTGTTTGTCGACATCGGCGGCGTTCTTTTGACCAACGGATGGGACACCGCTCTTCGCCAAAAAACAGCCGCGCACTTCGGGGTCGATTACTCCGAGATGGATCACCGCCACCGCGTGACATACGATACCTATGAAGAGGGCAAAATGACGCTTGAGACCTACCTCCGGCAGATCATTTTTTTCGAGCCCCGCGCGTTCACTTCCGAGGACGTGACCCGCTACATTCTCGAAGAAGCACAGCCTTATCAGGATACCATTGATCTCGTTCGCCGGCTCAAGGCTGTTTACGGACTCAAGATTGCGGTTGTGAGCAACGAGGGCCGCGAGATCGCCGAGGACCGCATCGCGCGGTTTCACCTCAAAGAGTTTGTCGATTTTTTTGTCGTTTCTGCATTCGTGCATTTTCGCAAACCAGACCTCGACATCTACCGTCTCGCGCTCGACGTGGCGCAAGTTCCACCCGACGAGGTGGCTTACCTCGAAGACCGTCCGTTGCTGTGCGAGGTAGCGGCCACACTCGGCATCAACAGCGTTCTCAACCGCGATGCCGACGGCACGAGAAAGCTCCTCGCTGAGATGGGGCTTAAGCTTTAAACCAACGTTTCCAGCTCCGTCACGCGCTTGGCGAACAGGGCAAGAGCGGCATCAATTGGCGCCGGGCTGCTCATATCGACTCCAGCTGAAGCGAGGGTTTCAATCGGGAACCTGCTTCCGCCGCTCTTGAGAAATGCGAGGTAGTTAGTCGCATCGCCGGATTCCAACACCTGCGTGGCCAAAGCCACCGCAGCCGAGATTCCGGTCGCGTATTTGTAAACATAGAACGCGTTGTAAAAGTGAGGAATCCGCAGACCTTCGAGTTGGAGTTGCTCGTCGATGGTAAAATTTGGCCCGAAGTAGTCGTTGAGGAGCGAACGGTAGATGCGTTTGAACGTTTCGAGAGTGAGCGGCTCGCCTGCCTCTTCCGTCGCATGGATTTCGCGTTCGAACTCGGCAAACATTGTTTGCCGGTAAAGCGTCCCGCGGAGATCATCGACTTGGCGATTGATGAGAAACGCCCGCATCGCGCGGTCGTCAGTCGTTGCCAGCAAATGCTCGGTCAGGAGGATTTCGTTGAACGTCGAAGCGACCTCGGCCAGGAAAATCGGGTAGTGGTAGTTCTGGAAAAGCTGACTGCGCTGGGCATACCACGTGTGCATTGAGTGGCCGGCCTCGTGAGCCAATGTATAAACATCGGAGAACACATCCGATTTGTAGTTCATCATGATGTAGGGCGGGCTCGTGTAGGTGCCATACGAAAAAGCCCCGCTGCGCTTGCCTTTATTTTCGTAGCGGTCGCTCCAGCGTCCATCGCGCAAACCGTGGCCGAGCGTGGCAAGGTATTCCTCGCCGAGCGGCGAGAGTGCGCCGAGCACGCGATCCACGGCTCCCTCCCACGGAATGTCCGAACGCACGCCCGGGATCATCGGCACATACGTGTCGTAGTGATGGATTTCCTCTAATCCCAGCACCCGCTTGCGAAGATCAAAATACCCGAAAAGCGCAGGGAGATTTTTTCGCACCGATGAAATGAGGTTGTCGTAAACACTCACCGGAACGTGGTCGGGAAACAACGCCGCCTCGCGCGCGGATCCGTAGTTGCGGGCGCGCCCATGGAACACATCCGCCCGCACGGAGCTGGCAAGACTGGCTGCGAGTGTGAACTGATGATCTCCAAACTCGGCGTAAAACTGGTGGAAAGCCTCGCGTCGAACGGCCGGTTCGGATTGCTGGAGAAACGACGAGAACGAACTCTGCGTCAATTCGCGTTCGTTGCCCGCGCCGTCCTTGAGGCGTCCGAATTTCATATCGACGTTCGTCAGTTGCGAAAACGTCTCGCCGTGCCCGCGAATGGCCGACGAGCCGAGTGCGAGCAGGCGTTCCTCGGCGGCGCTCAGCGTGTGGGGCTTAAGGCGGCGGAGCTTTTTCAACGGGATCGTCCATTCTTCTAGCAGAGTGTTGCCGAGCACGGCAGCGAAAGCGTCGTCGGGGATGGTCTGAATCTCCGGTCCGACAAAGGAAAACGCCTCGCCGACGCGCACGAGCAGGCTCTCCAACTTCGCCTCGCGATCCAACGCCGTCGCGTTTGCGCTGTCTTCCGTGACCCGCAGCGCGGCGAATTGGTTGAGACGCTCAACTTTTGTGTCGATGAATTTTTCAAACTCCAAACATGCCAGCAAGACCTCAGCCGAGTTGGCGAGACGCCCGCGGAACTCCTCGACCCGGGCGAACCCGTCACGCAGGCTCGCGAAGTCCGCATCCCACTCTGCATCAGTGGTATAAAGTGGATGGAGGTCCCATGTGTCCGCCTCAGAGACTTCGGAGCGGAGCGGGGTGCGGGAGAGCAGAGGAGCGTCGTTCATGGGCGCGGAACATACGGTGAACACCCCAGGGATGCCACTGAAAATCGTGATGCTTTTTGTTGCCATCGCGCTTTCCCCGGCATATCATGTCACCCGTGGCTACCATTGACACCATCGAGGAAGACATTGAAATGATTCGCCTGATCGGGACGGGTCACCGGGACAGTTTCGCGAAGTTTTACGCCCGATACATCGGTTTAGTTTACTCCACCGCCTACCGCGTTTTAAACAACCAAACGGATGCCGAGGATGT